>CAIWPS010000690.1 GCA_903914615.1 uncultured beta proteobacterium
GCCGGGACGTAGACGGCCTGGATCGAGGTGATCGAGCCGACCTTGGTCGACGTGATGCGCTCCTGCAGGCGGCCCATTTCCTCGGCCAGCGTCGGCTGGTAGCCCACGGCTGAGGGCATGCGGCCCAGCAGCGCCGACACTTCGGTGCCGGCCAGGGTGTAGCGGTAGATGTTGTCGACGAAGAACAGCACGTCGCGGCCCTCGTCGCGGAAGCTCTCGGCGATGGTCAGGCCGGTCAGCGCCACGCGCAGGCGGTTGCCCGGGGGTTCGTTCATCTGGCCGTAGACCATGGCCACCTTGGACTCGCCCAGGTTCTCGAGGTTGACGACGCCCGAGTCGGCCATCTCGTGATAGAAGTCGTTGCCCTCGCGGGTGCGCTCGCCCACGCCGGCGAACACCGACAGGCCGCTGTGCGCCTTGGCGATGTTGTTGATGAGCTCCATCATGTTCACGGTCTTGCCGACGCCGGCGCCACCGAACAGGCCCACCTTGCCGCCCTTGGCGAAGGGGCAGATGAGGTCGATGACCTTGATGCCGGTTTCCAGCAGTTCCTGGCTCGGGCTCAGCTCGTCGTAGGCCGGGGCCTTGCGGTGGATGGGCGCGGTCAGCGTCTGGTCGACCGGGCCGCGTTCGTCGATGGGGTTGCCCAGCACGTCCATGATGCGGCCCAGCGTGGCCTTGCCCACCGGCACCGTGATGTTGGCGCCGGTGTTGCTGACCATCAGGCCGCGGCGCAGGCCGTCGGACGAGCCCAGCGCGATCGTGCGCACCACGCCGTCGCCGAGCTGCTGCTGGACTTCCAGTGTCAGCGCCGTGCCTTCGAGCTTGAGCGCGTCGTAGATGTGGGGCATGTGGTCGCGCGGGAACTCGACGTCCACCACTGCGCCGATGCACTGGACGATCTTGCCTTGTGCTTGCGTGCTAGCCATTCTTGTCTTCCTTGAAAACGGGTATCGCTGAATTCGTTGCCGGCGGTCAGCCGGCGATGGCGGCGGCACCGCCGACGATCTCGGACAGTTCCTTGGTGATCGCTGCCTGGCGCGTCTTGTTGTAGATGAGCTTCAGCTCACCGATGAGCGTGCCGGCGTTGTCGGTGGCGGCCTTCATCGCCACCATGCGCGCGCTCTGCTCGCTGGCCATGTTCTCGGCCACGGCCTGGAACACCAGGGCTTCGATGTAGCGCGTCATCAGCTCGTCGATGACGGTGGGCGCGTCGGGTTCGTAGATGTAGTCCCAGCCGTACTGCTTTTTCTCGGCCGCGGTCTGCTCCAGGCGGTGCGCGGCCAGCGGCAGCAGCTGCTCGACCAGCGGCTCCTGCTTCATCGTGTTGATGAACTTGGTGTAGCAGACATGCACGGCGTCGAGCTTGCCGGCCGTGAAGGCGTCGAGCATGACCTTCACCGGGCCGATGAGCTTGTCCAGCTGCGGCGCGTCACCCAGCTGCACGGCATGGCTGATGACGTTGGCGCCGATGCGGTTGAGGAAGCCGAAGCCCTTGTTGCCGATCGCCACCGCCTGGATCGTGCCGCCGGCAGCCTGCACCTCGCGCATCTTGTTGGTCACGGCGCGCAGGACGTTGGTGTTCAGGCCGCCGCACAGGCCCTTGTCGGTGCTGACGACGATGAAGCCGACGGCCTTGCTCGTGCCGTCGGTGCGCTGGAAGGGCGAGCGGTATTCCGGGTTCGCGCCCGCCAGGTTGGCGGTGATGTTGCGCACCTTGTCGGCGTAGGGCCGCGCCGCGCGCATGCGCTCCTGCGCCTTGCGCATCTTGCTGGCGGCGACCATTTCCATGGCCTTGGTGATCTTCTTGGTGTTCTCCACCGACTTGATCTTGCCGCGTATTTCTTTACCGACTGCCATGAATAGGCTCCTGTCAGATAGCTGTGGCCGGCCGACGCCGGGCCGCCCCAAGGCGGCCGGAGCCCCCCCGGGGGGCAGCGAACGCAGTGAGCGTGGGGGCCAACATGACTAGGCGAAGGATTTCTTGAAGGCGTTGAGGGCCGCGGTGAGCTCTTCTTCCGCGGCCTTGTCCATCGCCTTGTCGTTCTCCAGCTTGGCCAGCAGCGCGGCGTGGCTGCTCTTCAGGAACTGGTGCAGGCCGTGCTCGAAGGGCAGCACCTTCTTGACGTCGATGTCGTCGACGTAGCCCTTGTTGACGGCGAACAGCGTCGCGGCCATCAGGCTGATGGGCTGCGGCGAGTACTGCGCCTGCTTGAGCAGTTCGGTGACGCGGGCGCCGCGGTCGAGCTGCTTGCGGGTGGCGGCGTCCAGGTCGGATGCGAACTGCGCGAAGGCCGCCAGTTCACGGTACTGCGCCAGGTCGGTACGGATGCCGCCCGACAGGCCCTTGATGAGCTTGGTCTGCGCCGCACCGCCCACCCGCGACACCGAGATGCCGGCGTTGATGGCGGGGCGGATGCCGGCGTTGAAGAGCGAGGTCTCGAGGAAGATCTGGCCGTCGGTGATCGAGATGACGTTGGTCGGCACGAAGGCCGAGACGTCGCCGGCCTGCGTCTCGATGATCGGCAGCGCCGTCAGCGAACCGGTCTTGCCCTTGACCTCGCCCTTCGTGAAGGCCTCGACATAGTCGGCATTGACGCGCGCGGCGCGCTCGAGGAGACGGCTGTGGAGATAGAACACGTCGCCGGGGAAGGCTTCGCGGCCCGGCGGGCGGCGCAGCAGCAGCGAGACCTGGCGGTAGGCGACGGCCTGCTTGGAGAGGTCGTCGTAGATGATCAGCGCGTCCTGCCCGCGGTCGCGGAAGTACTCGCCCATGGTGCAGCCCGAGTAGGCCGACACGTACTGCATGGCCGCCGACTCGGATGCGCTGGCGGCGACGACGATGGTGTATTCCAGGGCGCCGTTGGCTTCCAGCGCGCGCACCACGTTCTTGATCGACGACGCCTTCTGGCCGATGGCGACGTAGACGCAGGTCATGTTCTGACCCTTCTGGTTGATGATCGTGTCGATCGCCACCGCGGTCTTGCCGGTCTGGCGGTCGCCGATGATCAGTTCGCGCTGGCCGCGGCCGATCGGCACCATCGAGTCGATGGACTTCAGGCCCGTCTGCACCGGCTGCGACACCGATTGCCGCGCGATGACGCCCGGCGCGACCTTCTCGATGACGTCGGTCATCTTGGCGTTGATCGGGCCCTTGCCGTCGATCGGCTGCCCGAGGGCATTCACGACGCGACCGATGAGCTCCGGGCCGACCGGCACTTCCAGGATGCGGCCCGTGCACTTGACGGTGTCGCCTTCCGAGATGTGCTCGTATTCGCCCAGGATGACGGCGCCGACCGAGTCGCGTTCCAGGTTCAGCGCCAGGCCGTAGGTGGCCTGGCCGCTGGCGGTGGGCGGAAACTCGAGCATCTCGCCGGCCATCACGTCGGACAGGCCGTGCACGCGCACGATGCCGTCGGTGACCGACACGACCGTGCCCTGGTTCTTGATGTCGGCCGAGACCGCCAGGCCCTCGATGCGGCTCTTGATGAGTTCGGAAATTTCTGCGGGGTTCAGGTTCATGCTGTTCTCCAGATCACGCCGTCAGCGCAACCTTCATCTGTTCAAGACGGGCCTTGACGGAGGTGTCGAGCACCTCGTCGCCGACGATCACACGGATGCCGCCGATGAGATCGGGGACGATTTCCACCGTGGCGTTGAGCTTGCGGCCGAAGCGCTGCTCCAGCGTGGACACCACCTGCGCCAGCTGCGCACCCTCGATGGGGTAGGCGCTCTGGATGGTGGCGTCGGACACGCCGCTGCTGCCGTTGACCAGCGCCAGGTACTGCGACGCGATCTCGGGCAGCGCCGCGAGGCGGCCGTTCTCGATCACTGCGCGCAGCAGGTTGCCGACCTTGGCGTCCAGGGTCACGCCGTCGCTGGACGCGATGCTCGCCACCATGTAGTACACCTGGGTCGCCGCGACCTTGGGGTTGTCGGCGAACTGGCGCAGCTCGGGGCTGGCGGCCAGCTGCGCGAGCAGGGCCAGCTGCGGCTTGAATTCCGCGGCCTGGGCGCCGGCGGAGCTGAACAGCGCCTCGGCATAGGGCCGCGCGATGGTGGCCAGCTCGGCCATGTCAGAGCTCCGCCTTCAGGCGACCCAGCAGGTCCGCATGCACGGAAGCATTCACTTCCTTGCGAAGGATGGCCTCGGCGCCCTTGACGGCCAGGCCGGCGACCTGTTCGCGCAGCACCTCGCGGGCCTTGATCGACTCCTGCTCGGCCTCGGCGCGGGCGGCGGCGATGATCTTCGCCGCTTCCTCGCTGGCCTTGCCCTTGGCTTCCTCGACCATCTGCTGCGCCAGGCGTTCGGCATCGGCCAGGCGCTTGGCGGCGTCGTCGCGGGCGGCAGACAGCTGCTGCTCGACGCGCTTGTTGGCCACGGCAAGCTCGCTCTTGGCCTTGTCGGCGGCCGACAGGCCGTCGGCGATCTTCTTGGCGCGCTCGTCGAGTGCCGCGGTGATCGGCGGCCACACGAATTTCATCGTGAAAGCGACCAGGATCAGGAACACGATCATCTGGACGATGAGGGTACCTGTGATGCTCATGTTGTTGCCTCAATCACTGTGATGGACGAAGCCCGCCTGCGCTGCGCAGGCCGGCGACGGTTGGGGCGGCGCGGGCCGCCCCGCGCGACATCACTTCGGCAGGTTGGCGATCTGGCTGAGGAAGGGGTTGGCGGTGGCGAACCACAGCGCGATACCGGTGCCGATGATGAAGGCCGCGTCGATCAGGCCGGCCAGCAGGAACATCTTGGTCTGCAGTTCGCCCATCAGCTCGGGCTGGCGCGCGGCCGACTCGAGGTACTTGCTGCCCATGATGCCGATGCCGATACACGCGCCGACGGCGCCCAGACCGATGATCAGGCCGGCGGCGAGGGCAACAAAGCTGATGACTTCCATGATGACTCCTAGTGAGTGAAGTTGTGTTGTGAGAGGGGAAAGGGAAAGGTCGGGAACGAGAGGGACTGCACTCAGTGCGAGTCGTGCGCCTGGCCGATGTAGACCAGCGTCAGCATCATGAACACGAAGGCCTGCAGCGTGATGATGAGGATGTGGAAGATGGCCCAGGCCGAGCCGGCGATGATGTGCAGCAGCGCCAGGCCGAAGCCCGTGGCCGACAGCGTGAAGGCACCGCCGAGCAGCGCGATGAGCAGGAAGATCAGCTCACCCGCGTACATGTTGCCGAACAGCCGCATGCCATGCGAGACCGTCTTGGCGACGAACTCGATGATCTGCATCAGGAAGTTGAAGGGGTACAGCGCCCAGTGGTCGCCGAATGGCGCGGCGATCAGCTCGTGCGCCCAGCCTCCCACGCCCTTGATCTTGATGTTGTAGGCCAGGCAGGTGATGAGCACGCCCAGCGACAGGCCCATGGTCACCGAAAGGTCGGCGGTGGGCACCGAGCGCAGGTAGGCATGGTGGGGGCTGCCGCCGGCGGCCGTGTAGATCTTTTCCCACACCCAGGGCAGCAGGTCCACCGGCAGCAGGTCCATCGCATTGAGCAGGAAGATCCAGACGAACACCGTCAGCGCCAGCGGCGCGACCAGCTTGCGGCTGGTGGCGTTGTGGACGATGCCCTTGGCCTGGGTCTCGACGATCTCGACCAGGATTTCCACCGCGGCCTGGAAGCGGCCCGGCACGCCTGACGTGGCCTTGCGCGCGGCCAGCCACAGGAAGAAGCAGCCCAGCACGCCGATGACGATCGAGAAGACGATCGAGTCCCAGTGGTAGACCGAGAAATCGAGCGGGCTGCCCTGGGCCATCTCCTTGTTGCCCAGGTGGGTCAGGTGGTGGACGATGTACTCGCCGGCGGTGGGGCCCTGTTCCGCCGCGTGGCCTGCGGCTTCTGCTGCTTCTGCTGCCATGGTCTTGTGCGTCTCGTCCGTTCAACTCTTCTTCTGGCCGCGCCACAGCAGCGCAACCCAGTACACCTTCAGGCACAGCACCAGACCCACCAGCAGCGCTGGCCAGCTCAGGGGCTGCACGAGTTTCGGCGCCAGCAGGAGCATGGCCATCGAAACCGCGATTTTCACCATCTCCCACAACATGAAGCTGACAGCGCTGGCGCCGGGCGACACACTGCTGAGCCTGCTGGTCATGCCGCGCGCCATGAGCACGCCCGGCAACACCACCGTGGCAGCGCCGTAAAGCGCCGACCACCCGACCGCCCGACTGCCCGTGAGCAGCGCCGCCAGCAGCGCCACCCCTGCGCCCACCCCCGCCTGCACCTTCAGCACGCGCCACGGCGACAGTGGCGGGTCCTTCAGGCGCAGCGCCTGGGCTTCCTCCCGGGTCAGCGGCCTGTGGGCCGCCGCTGCTTCCCGCGCTGCCTCATCTTCAGTGTCCCAGCGGTCGTTCCGGGTGAGCCGTTCGATCGCCATGTTCGGGTGAGGTCAGCAAAGCCTTGGAATTATACGAAGAAACCCGCAGCACTTCGGGCCCGACCCCGCAATCAGGCGGCAGCGGCGCCCGCGCAGTCGCACAATGAGCACTCCGACGCCCATGGCGACCCGCGCGGTGGAACCGCCTCCACGCGCACTGCTCCAAGCCCTTCGATGAACCTGCCCCGACCCTGGACTCTGGCCAGCGCCCTGCTCCTGCCCGCGCTGGCGCTGGCCGCCGCGCCCGGCCCCGTGGTCACCACGCCGCAGGTGCGCGCCGAACTCGTGGCCCATGCACCCGAGGGCGTGGCCCCGGGCAAGCCGATCTGGCTGGGCCTGAAGATCGAACACCAGCCGCACTGGCACACCTACTGGAAGAACCCCGGCGATTCCGGCCTGCCGACGACGCTGGCCTGGACCCTGCCTGCGGGCGTGACGGCCGGCGACATCCAGTGGCCGACGCCGGTGCGCCTGCCCATCGGGCCGCTGCTGAACTACGGTTACGAAGGCACGCTGCTGCTGCCGGTGGCGCTCAACGTCCCCGCGGCGGTCGACGCCGAGACCCTGGACATCCGGCTGCATGCCGAATGGCTGGTCTGCAACGACGTCTGCATCCCCGAGAGCGGCGACTTCGCGCTGGCCCTGCCCGTGCGTGCGGCGACGGCCGGCCAGGCGGCGCTGTTCGACGCCACGCGCGCAACGCTGCCGCAGGAAGCGCCCGGCGCGCATGCCAGCGCCGCGGTGGAAGGCGATGCACTCGTCGTGCGGGTGGCCGGCCTGCCTGCGGCCTGGCAGGGCAAGGCGCTGGCCTTCTTTCCCGAGACGGCGGGCGTCGTCCAGTACGCCGCCGCCCCGCAGGCCACGTGGTCCGGCAGCGACTGGACGGCGCGCGTGCCGCTGGACACCCAGCGCAGCGCCGCGCCGACGCTGATCCCCGCCGTGCTCACCGCGCCCGGCCAGGCCGCGGGTCTGCAACTGCAGGTGGCGATGACCACGCCGTGGCCCGCCGCCGCGGCGGCACCGGCGCCGCTACCGCCGCTGGTCAGCGCGCCCGCCGCACCGCCGCCACCGGCCACCAGCCTGGGCCTGGCGCTGCTGCTGGCGCTGCTGGGCGGTGCGCTGCTGAACCTGATGCCCTGCGTCTTCCCGGTGCTGTCGCTGAAGGTGCTGGGCTTTGCCGGCCACGCGCAGGACCGCCGCGCCCTGCTCACCGGCGGGCTGGCCTACACGGCCGGCGTGGTGCTGTCCTTCGTCGCGCTGGCCGGGCTCTTGCTGGCGCTGCGCGCCGGCGGCGAACAGTTGGGCTGGGGCTTCCAGCTGCAGCAGCCGGCGGTGGTGGCGGTGCTGGCGGCGCTGTTCACGCTGATCGGGCTGAACCTGGCGGGGGTCTTCGAGTTCGGCTCGGTGCTGCCGGGCAGCTGGCTCGCGGCGCGCGCGCGCCACCCCATCGTCGACAGCGGCCTGACCGGCGTGCTCGCCGTGGCCGTCGCCTCGCCCTGCACCGCGCCTTTCATGGGCGCCTCGCTGGGCCTGGCGGTGACGCTGCCGGCGGCGCAGGCGCTGTCCATCTTTGCCGCGCTGGGGCTGGGCATGGCGCTGCCCTACCTGGCCGCCAGCGCCTGGCCGCGCGTGGCCGCGCTGCTGCCGCGCCCGGGCGTGTGGATGGCGCACTTCAAGACGCTGATGGCCTTCCCGATGTTCGCCACCGTGGTCTGGCTGGTCTGGGTGCTGGGCCAGCAGGCCGGCATCGACGGCGCCGCGGCGCTGCTGCTGCTGCTGCTTGCGCTGGCCTTCGCGGCCTGGGCGCTGGGCTCGCCGGCGCTGGGCCGCATCGCGCGCCGCAGCCTGGGCACGCTGGCCGTGCTGCTGATGGCCGCAGCGCTGTTCTGGGCCGCCCCGGCGCTGCGCCAGGAAGCGGTGGCGTCCAATGGCGCCGTCGCGGGCGAGAGCTGGCAGCCCTGGTCGGCCGAGCGCGTGGCGCAGGCGCAGGCCGAGGGCCGGCCGGTGTTCGTCGACTTCACCGCCGCCTGGTGCGTGACCTGCCAGTTCAACAAGCGCACCGCCCTGGCGGATGCCGGCGTGAAGGCCGCCTTCGAAGGCAAGCGCGTGCTGCGCCTGCGTGCCGACTGGACGCGCCGCGACGCTGCCATCAGCGCCGAGCTGACGCGCCTGGGCCGCAGCGGCGTGCCGGTGTATGCCCTCTACGCGCCCGGCGCGGCGGCGCCCCGGCTGTTGTCTGAAATCCTCAGCGCCGACGAGGTCCGTGGCGCCCTCGACTCGCTGCCCTGAAGCGCCGCGGCGCCCGGGCCTCAGGGCAGGCGCTGGTACTGGGCGGCCAGCGCCAGGAAGCTCGCCGTCTCGACCTCGCGGCCCAGTTCCTCGGCCAGGATGGCGGCCACCGGCGCGGCCTGGCGCGCCGCTTCCGCGGCATCCAGGAACAGCAGCCGGCAGCGCCGCGCCAGCACGTCGGCGACGCTGCGCGCCATCTCGTGGCGCACGGCGAAGCGCACCATGGCCTCGCTCAGCGCGCCGCGGCCGGTTTCGGCGTCGCGCCACAGCCAGTTCGTGGCGCCGGGCAGGCTGCGCAGCAGCGCCGCCTCGCTGCCGTAGAGGTGCTCGCCCGGCGGCTCCGAGAGCGGCCGGCCGGCGGCCGCGCCGACCAGCGGCAGCCGCGCCGTGACGCCGCCGGGCCGGCGCGGCAGCAGGCCGCGCGACATCGCCCGGTCCAGCACGTCCTCGGCCATCGAACGGTAGGTCGTCCACTTGCCGCCCGTCACCGTGACCAGGCCCGAGCGGCCGACGATCACCGTGTGCTCGCGCGACAGCGCCTTCGTGTTGTCGCCTTCTTCACCGGCGGGCTTGACCAGCGGCCGCAGCCCCACCCACACCGAGCGCACGTCGCTGCGCTGCGGCGCGCGCGCCAGGTAGCGGCCGGCTTCGCCGAGGATGAAGGCCACCTCCTCGGCATAGGGCGTGGGCTCGCGCGCAAGATCGTGGCGCGGCGTGTCGGTGGTGCCCAGGATGGTCTTGCCCAGCCAGGGCACGGCGAAGAGGACACGGCCGTCGGCGGTCTTGGGCACCAGCAGCGCGTGGCCGCCGGGCATGAAGGCGCGGTCGACGACGAGGTGCACGCCCTGGCTGGGCGCGACCATCGGCGGCCGCGCAGGTGCCCCGGCTTGCTGGTCCATGTCGCGCACCGCGTCGACCCAGACGCCGGCGGCGTTGACGACGCAGCGCGTGCGCAGGGTGGCCTGAACGCCCGTCTCGGCGTCCTGCACCTGCACGCCGCGCACCTGCCCGGCCTCGAGCACGAGGCCCGTGGCCGCGCAGTGATTGAGCACCAGCGCGCCGCGCGCCAGTGCCGTGCGCGCCAGCAGCAGCGCCAGGCGGGCGTCGTCGAACTGGCCGTCCCAGTAGCGCACGCCGCCCCACAGGCCGCGCGGCTGGGCGCCGGGCAGCAGGGCCAGCGTGCGGCGCGTGCTCAGCCATTCGGTGGGTCCGAGGCCGCGGCTGCCGGCCAGCGCGTCGTAGGCCTTCAGGCCGACGCCGTAGAAGCCGCGCTCCCACCACTGGTAGCCGGGCATCACGAAGGGCAGGCGCTGCGCCACGTGCGGCGCGTTGGCAAGGATGGCCGCGCGCTCGTGCAGCGCCTCGCGCACGAGGCCGATGTCGCCCTGTGCCAGGTAGCGCACGCCGCCGTGCACCAGCTTGGTCGACCGCGACGAGGTGCCCTCGGCGAAGTCCTGCGACTCGACCAGCACCACGGCCAGGCCGCGCGCCGCCGCGTCCAGCGCCACGCCCAGGCCGACGGAACCGCCGCCGATCACCGCCAGGTCCCACTCGCGCGGCTGCTGCAGTCGCGCCAGCAGGGCGGCGCGGTCGGCCACCGGGGTCATCGGCCGGCGAAGTTCACCGGCAGGCCGGGCACATCCACACGCAGCGTCAGCACGCTGCCGGCCAGCGGCTGCGCCGCCAGCTCGGCCGCCGGGCGGCCGTTGCGCGAAGTGGTGACGAAGAGCGTGCGCAGGTCGGGCCCGCCAAAGCAGGGCATCGTCGGGCAGCGCACCGGCAGGGGCAGTTCCTGCAGCAGCCTGCCGTCGGCGGCCAGGCGCAGCAGGCGCTGGCCTTCGAACATCGCCACCCAGTAGGCGCCTTCGGCATCGACCGCGGCACCGTCGGGGCGGCCGCCGTAGGTGGCCAGGTCCTGGTCGGGCGCCTTGGGCGGGAACTGCGCGAAGACGCGGCCGCGCGAGAGCGACCCGTCGCTGCCGTCGAAATCGTAGGCGCTGATGCGGTGGGCCTGCGTGTCGGCCCAGTACAGCGTGCGGCCGTCGGGCGCAAAGGCCAGGCCGTTGCTGACGGTGATGTCGCCGGCCACGCGGTCCAGCCGCGAGCCGCCCCAGCGGTACAGCGCCGCCGCGGCGGGCTGGCGCGGCTCGTAGATGGTGCCCACCCAGAGCCGGCCCTGGGGGTCGGCCTTGCCGTCGTTGAAGCGCTCCTTCGCCGCGTCGTAGGGCGCGGCAGCCAGGCGCCGGCGCTCGCCGCTGGCGGGGTCGAAACGGAAGAGGCCGTCGCGCATGGCCAGCAGCAGCTCGCCGCCGGGCACCGGGGCGCAGCAGCCGGGCTCGACATCGAAATGCCACGCGCGGTGCGCGGCGCTGGCCGGGTGCCAGCGGTGCAGCGCCTTGCCGGGGATGTCGCACCAGTACAGCGCCGCCTCGTCGGGGTGCCAGAACGGCGATTCGCCCAGCAGCGAGGGCGGCACCGGCAGCGCCTGCCAACCACTCATGCGGCGGCGATCTCCAGCTTCATCCAGGCGTCGAAGGTGGCCTGCGGCGCGACGCTGCGCAGGCCATGCGTTGCCGGCTCGCTCATGTGGATGGCGTTGCTGACATGGCTCACCGGCTCGACGCAGTAGTAGGGCTTGGTGTCGGGCGTGAAGACCACCAGGTAGGGCAGCGACGAGCTCAGCCGCAGCGACAGCTTGTCGTCGCGGATGCGCGCCGGCCCGCGCCAGCCTTCGAAGCAGTTGTCGAAGGACAGGTGCGAGACGTCGCTGTCGATGCCCGGCTGCGGCACGCGGCGCGTCGGCAGGCCGCTGGCGTCGTTCTCCCAGCGGTCGGTGAGCTCGATGTGCAGCCTGCTGTGCGGCCGCTTCGGAAAGTAGGGGTGCCAGCCCAGGCCGACGGGCTGCGGCTGCGCGGATTCGTTGGTGCAGGCCAGGTGCACTTCCAGCGCGCCCGGCATCAGCACGTAGCGCTGGCGCAGCTCGAAGGCAAAGGGCCAGTGCGCGTCGGGCGTGTGGCGGTAGCGCAGCTCGGCTTCGCTGGCGCCGTGCGACACCACGTCCCAGGCGCGCAGCCAGGCCACGCCGTGCACGGAATGCGGGTTGTCGTCGAAGTTCGCGGCCGTGGTGTGGTCGTGCCCGGCCCAGCGGAAGCGGCGGTAGCCCAGGCGGTTGGAGTAGGGCGCCAGCGGGTAGCAGCCCGACAGGCGCGAACTCGCCAGGTCGGCCGCTTCGGTGCTGCGCAGCAC
>CAIWPS010000691.1 GCA_903914615.1 uncultured beta proteobacterium
CCAGCCGCCGTCGACGCGCCGCACGCGCGGGCGCACACCTGCGAGCATCCAGCCCAGAGATGCCAGCAGGCGCTCACGGAATCGCACCACTGCAGCCGGGTCGGTCGGCCCGGCGGCAGTCGAAGTCGGTGCTGCGGATGCGGCGGGCGCTTGGGCAAACAGCGGCCAGTAGCGCGTCATGAATCTGGAGGGACCCAGCAGTCTGCGCGAAGTCTCGGCGGACACGCCGTCGCGCCAGCAGCGGAAGCTGTCGCGGCATGGCAGGCCCCGCTTCCTCGACAACAGCAGCGGCGCGATGAAGTGCCGCACGAATTGCCCGGCGGCCCACCACTCGCGGTCCCTCAGGGTTTCGAAGGAGAGCAGGTCGCAGAAGATGGGCCGTGTGCCGTCGTAGATAACGTTCCAGGCGCTGCCGTCCTTCAGATCGAAGCCGGCCGCGACCAGCCGTTGTTCGAGTCTAAGCGTCAGTTCGGCGGCATCGAAGAGCTGTGCATCGCACCACTCAGAGGGCTGGGACACGAAAGGCCAGCGCGGCGCCGAAAGCGTGCTGCCATCGCACCACTCGAAGGGCACCAGCATCCCGTCCGCGACGAGTTCGCGCGCCAGCTGTCCGTGCAGAAAATGGTCGGCACCTGCGGCGCGCCGCAGATGCCGGACCCGAGCGCTGGCACCCAGGACGGCGGCCCCTTCCGGATCTCTCATTTGCCGCGCAGACGCCTCAACCAGCCCTTCAGCACTTGCCAGGGTTTGCGCACGAACATCAGTGCCGCGCCCAGCAATGCCACCAGGCCCTGCCAGATCAGCATGCCGCTGCCAGGATCCACGTAGGCATCGGCGCGCATCGGCACCAGGATCAATAGGGCAAGAATCGCCAGTCGTTGCATCGCCCGCACCACCTCGCCGTCGCCCTCGTAGCCCAATGCGGCCCAGCCGCATGGTACGGGAGTCCAGCCAGGAAAACGCCTTGCGCCTAGCCTGCTGCATGTGAAGTTCAAGGATCGGACCCGGTTGAGCCTTGCGGCCATCGAGGCACCGGAACCTGACGGTCGCCGATATCCAAGGCCTTGAACCGCAGGTCGGGTGCCTGGTGGAGGGCTGCCAGGCCTAGGGCATGCCAGCAGCAGGTCGATGTCTCCGCTGCGCAGATCGCCGTGCGGGCGCGAACCGAAGAGGCGCACGCGGGCACCTGAACCGGCCCGTTTGGCCCCTGCATCCACGATGTCGCTTGCCTGCTGCGACGTCAGGCGCAGGGTACGGTCCTAGCTCAAGGCCGAGCTCGCAGCGAGCCGTGCCGTCGCGCGCGGACGGTACTCGGCCACGACGGCAGCGATGCGTGCCCTGACCTCGTCCTCATCGGCTTCAGCCGCCTGCCCCGCCCAGCCCAACAACTCCAGCACGCCGCCGGGTTCATCGTTCAGCCGCGCCACGCGCAGCCGCTCCACCTTCGTCGGCAGCGTGTCATCGGCATCCGCCAGCAGTTCCTCGTACAGCTTCTCGCCCGGCCGCAGCCCCGTGAACTCGATCGAGATCTCACCCGCGGTGTGCCCCGCAAGCCGGATGAGATCGCGCGCCAGGTCGACGATCCGCACCGGCTCGCCCATGTCCAGCACCAGCACCTGACCGCTCTCGCCGATGGCCGCGGCCTGCAGCACCAGGCGCGCGGCCTCTGGGATGGTCATGAAGTAGCGAATGATGTCCGGGTGCGTCACCGTCACGGGGCCGCCCCGGGCGATCTGCTCCTTGAACTTCGGGATCACGCTGCCGCTGCTGCCCAGCACGTTGCCGAAGCGCACGGCCATGAAGCGCGTGCCCGGGTGTTCGGTGGCCAGCTGGCTCAGCACCATCTCGGCGGCCCGCTTGGTCGCCCCCATCACGTTGGTCGGGTTCACCGCCTTGTCGGTGCTGATGAGCACGAAGCGCTCGGCCCCCACCTCGGCGGCGGCCAGTGCGGCGTGCCAGGTGCCCAGGGTGTTGTTGCGCAACGCGGCGGCGGCGTTGTGCTCTTCCATCAGCGGCACATGCTTGTAGGCCGCGGCGTGGAAGACGACCTGCGGCCGCCAGCGCGCGAAGGTGTGGC
>CAIWPS010000692.1 GCA_903914615.1 uncultured beta proteobacterium
CGCGATTCGAAGTACGACGACGCGTCGAGCACGCCGACGATCTCGCCCTGCGCGTCGCGCACCGGCGAGGCGGTGCACGAGATGTCGCCCAGGCGCAGGAAGTAATGCTCCAGCCCGCTCACCGCCACCGAGCGCCCTTCGGCCAGTGCCGTGCCCAGGCCGTTGGTGCCGCACAGCGACTCGGCCCAGCAGCTGCCGGCGACGATGCCGGCGCCCTCGCCGCTCATCGCGAAGCGGTTGTCGGCGTAGAGGTCGAGGATGACGCCTTCGCGGTCGGCGAAGGCGAGCAGGAAGTTGGAACCGGCGATCTGCTGCGCCAGCGTCTGCAGCTCGGCCTGGGCGAGGCGGCGCACGACCGCGGCGCGTTCGCGCCGGCGCGCCAGGTCGGCGGCCTCGACCACGGCCACCGGCGTCGGCGCGGCGAAGTCCAGGCCGGCCTGCATGCAGCGGGCCCAGCTGTCTAGGATCTCCGTCGCCGGCGTCCCGTCGGGCGGCAAGGCGTTGCCGCGCGCACGCAGCACGCGGGCATGGGCCAGCTGTCGCTCGGCACCCAGGTTCATGCTTGTCTCCGGCGGCCGGTCAACGCCGGCTCGAGGCGCCGCACGGTAGCAGCGGCCCCCCGGGGGCGCAACTGCACAGAAACTGGACAGCGGGTGCACCGCCCGTCGCGCCGCAGTCCAGCGCCAACGCAGGCCGCGGGGCGGGCCGCCCAGCAGGGCCCGAGGGTGTTCCCGCATTGGTACGACCATTGCGGTGGCAAGGGCGAGCGCCCGACGGGCCGCTCGCCACAACGACAGCCCATACCAGGAGACCTTGCCCATGAACCTTCGCCCCACGCCGACCTTGCGCCTGCTCGCCGCTGCCGCCCTGTTCGCCTGCGCCGCGGCCCCCGCCGCCGCGCAGTCCAACATCGACAAGCTCAAGCAGATGAAGGTCGCCAGCAGCGACCTCAACATCCCGCTCGTGCCGCAGACCGGCAAGAACGCCGACGCCATCCGCGCCAACCTGTCGCGCATCAAGCTGCCGCCGGGCTTTGCCATCAGCCTGTACGCGGTGGTGCCCGACGCCCGCCACATGGCCATCGCGCCCAGCACCAACATGCTCTTCGTGGGCACGCGCAAGACCACGGTGTGGGCCGTCACCAACCGCAACAGCGGCGACACCGCCACCGAGGTCAAGGCCTTCGCGCCGAGCCTGAAGTTCAGCAACCCCAACGGCGTGTGCTGGACCAAGGACGGCGTGCTCGTCGTCGCCGAGCACAACCGCGTGCTGGCCTTCCCGGCGGCCGAGTTCTTCTACGAAGGCCCGGACGTGGCGGTCGGCGAGGTGGTGCCCCAGGGCCAGCTGATCCCGCCCGACGACGAGAGCTACAACCACGGCGCGCGCACCTGCCGCGTCGGCCCCGACAACAAGCTCTACGTGACCTTGGGCCAGCCCTTCAACGTGCCGCCGCTGGAGAAGGTCAAGCCCTTCCGCGAACTGGGCATCGGCGGCATCGTGCGCATGGAGACCGACGGCAGCAAGCGCGAGGTCTATGCCGTGGGCATCCGCAACTCGGTGGGCCAGGACTTCAACCCCAAGGACGGCACGCTGTGGTTCACCGACAACCAGACCGACGGCATGGGTGACGGCATCCCGCCGGGCGAGCTGAACCGCATCACGAAGATGGGCCAGGACTTCGGCTACCCGTACTGGAACGGCCATGTCAAGGTGGCCGGCAGCGCCGCCGCACCCGACCTGAAGGGGCTGCCCGAGCCCGCCGGCGCGGTGTTCCCGCAGATCGAGTTCCCGGCCCACCAGGCGCAGCTGGGCATGACCTTCTACAGCGGCAAGATGTTCCCGGCGAAGTACCAGGGCGGCATCTTCGTCGCCTCGCACGGCTCGTGGAACAGCACCGTGCCCACCGGTGCGCTGGTCAACTTCGTCAGCCTGAAGGCCGACGGCACGGCCGACAAGAGCGAGGTCTTCGCCGACGGCTTCCGCGACGAGAACGGCCTGTACCGCGGCCGCCCGGTGGACGTGGCGGTGATGAAGGACGGCTCGCTGCTCGTCAGCGACGACTTCGCCGGCGCCCTCTACCGCATCACCTACACGGCGCCCTGAGCCTGTGGCCGCGCAGTACCGCGCGGCGGCGTCGCTGGCCTGGCTGGGGCTCGTTGCCCTGGCCGCGGCCGGCGGCGCGGCGCGCGCCGACGAGATCGATGCCGGCCGCGCCAAGGCCCAGGCCTGCAGCGTCTGCCACGGGCCGCTGGGCCTGGCGGTGGCGCCCGACGCCCCCAACCTGGCCGGCCAGCCCGCCATGTACCTGGCGGCGCAGCTGCGGGCCTACCGCAGTGGCGCGCGCAGGCACGAGGTGATGTCGGTGATGGCCAAGCCGCTGAGCGACGACGACATCGCCAACCTGGCGGCCTGGTTCGCGGCCATCCGCGTCGAGGCGACGCCGCCGCGCTGAACCCGGGCGGCAGGGCGGCCCTGGCACGGGCGCGTGGGGCGCAGAATCCTGGCAGCCCCTCTGCCCGATGCGCAAGACCCTCGCCCTCCTCAAAGGCCTGCTCAAGGCCCTGACGCTGCTCGTCGCGCTGGCCTTCTGCGCCGGCCAGCTGGGCTGGCTGCAGGGCCATGCCCCGGCCGACCTCGGCGTCCACGACGGCCGGCTGAAGGCACCTTCGGCCACGCCCAACAGCGTCAGCAGCCAGGCCGACCTCTGGCCCGGGCACCCGCAACAGGCCTACGCCCGCATCGCGCCGCTGGCGCTGGCCGGTGACGCCGACACGGCGATGGCGCGGCTGCAGACCGTCGTCGCCGCCATGCCGGGCGCGCGCATCGTCAGCGCCCAGGGCGACTACCTGCGTGCCGAGTTCACGTCGCGCTGGATGAAGTTCGTCGACGACACCGAGTTCTGGCTCGACCGCAGCGCCGGCGTGGTGCAGGTGCGGTCGGCTTCGCGGCTGGGCGAGGGCGACCTGGGCGTGAACCGCGCCCGCGTCGAGGCCGTCCGGGCGGCGCTGGCGGCCAGGGCACCGGCCGCGCGGCCATGAGTCGCGCCGCGGGCCGCCGCTTCGCGAAGTCACGACCACCGCTCGCGCCTGTCGGCGGCACGCCGTCGCACGGCGCTGGCGGCCGCGCCCAGGCGCAGCCACAGTCCCTTCCATGCCGCAGCCCCGCGCGGCCCCGGAGACCCCGATGCTGTTCGCCATCCTGTCCTACACGCCGACCTGGGTCTGGGCCCTGCTCGCCGCCCTCGTCGCCCTCGGCCTGCTGCAGACACGGCCGCGCCGCGTCGCCCGCGCCCAGCTGCTGGCGCTGCCGCTGGCGCTGCTGGGCCTGGGCCTGTGGTCGCTGCTGCCGGTCTTTGCCGCGCAGCCGCAGGCGGCGCTGATCTGGGCGCTCGGCCTGGCCGGCTTCGCGGCGCTGGGCCTGCGCCTGCCGCGCCCGGCGCAGGCGCGCTGGCTGGCCGATGCGCAGCGCCTGCAGCTGCCGGGCAGCTGGGTGCCCATGGCCATCATCCTGGCCATCTTCAGCCTGCGCTACGCCACCGGCGTGAGCATGGCGCTGCACCCGGCCTGGCGCACGATGGCCAGCGTGCAGTGGCCGCTGGCAGCGCTCTCGGGTGCGCTGGGCGGGCTCTTCCTCGGCCGCGCCCTGGGCCTGCTGCAGCTCACGCGCCGCAGCGGCGGCACGACAATGCGCGGCGATGCCAGTTCCCCTGCCTTGTGACCCCGTGGCCGGCGCCCAGACCGCCTTCGCGGCGGCGCTGGCGCGGGCCCGGCGCCGCTTCACGCGCACGCTGGCCTTCGTGCTGGTGCTGTGCCTGGGCATCGGGCTGCTGCTGACGGCCATCGCCGGGCGCGCCCAGGGCTACGACTTCGTCTATTCCTTCAGCATCGGGCTGACCTGCTTCGCCCTCACCGACGGCACGCGGCTGGCGCTGGCGTGGTGCACCGACCGGCTGCGCGCCGCGCGCGGCCTGCCGCCCAGCCCCGCGGGCTTCGAGAGCGGCTGGCGCGGCATCGCCCCGGCCGCGCTGGCAGCCATGCTCATCGGGCCGCCGCTGGGCATGTGGTTGGCCGACGGTTTCACGGGGCAGCGCTCGCCCAGCCTTTTCGACCTTGACGCCAGCAGCACCCGCTTCACCCTCGTGATGAGCCTGCTGGGCACGTTGGTCTCGGTGTTCGTGCTGAGCATCCTTGAACGCCTGTCGGCCGCCCGCGCCCAGGCCGAGGCGGCGCAGCGCCAGGCCGCCGAGAACCAGCTGCGGCTGCTGCAGTCGCAGCTGGAGCCGCACATGCTGTTCAACACCCTGGCCAACCTGCGCGTGCTGATCGGCCTGGACCCGGCGCGCGCCCAGGCCATGCTCGACCACCTCATCGCCTTCCTGCGCGCGACGCTGAACGCCTCGCGCCGCGACACCCAGCCGCTGGCCGACGAG
>CAIWPS010000693.1 GCA_903914615.1 uncultured beta proteobacterium
GCCGGTCGGGCTGGAAGGGCTCACGTCGCTGAAGTGGGTGGTGCTGGGGCAGGGCGAAATCCGCGCGTGAGCGATTTCGTCAACCTGAGCGGGGAGCAGATCGCGGCGCTGGCGGCGGCGGCCGTGGGCGTGTTCTGGATGGTCGGCGCCTACAACCGCCTGATCGCCCTGCGCAATGCCATGGTCCAAGCCTGGGCCAAGGTGGACGACGCGCTGCGCATGCGGGCGCAGGCCGCGCAGCCGCTGCTCCAAGCCCTGCGCGAACCGCTGGCGGCCGAACAAGGCGCGCTGGACATGGCGCAGGCGGCCCTGGCCGACGCCGGCCGCGCCGCCGTGCAGATGAGCGCCCGCCCGGTGGCAGAGGCCCGTGCGGCAGCGTGGGTTGCGGCCGAGGCCGCGCTGGCGGCGGCCGCGAGCCGCGTTTTCGCGCTGCTGGAACAGGCCCCGCAGGCACGCGAGGCCGCGCCTGTGGCCGCGGGCGCGGCGGCGTGGCGCGAGTCGCAGTCGCGGCTGGCCTTTGCGCGCCAGCTGTTCAACGATGCCGCGCAGGCCTACGACGAGGCCATCGCGCTGTTTCCGACGCGGCTGCTGGCGCCGATGTTCGGCTTCGCGCCGGCCGGGCGCATCTGAAGCGCCGGTCGCCGGTGCCTCAGCGCGGGCTGCGGCGCCGGCGCGCCACGCCCAGCACCAGGACGCCGCCGGCCAGCAACATGGCGGCGCTGGTGGCTTCCGGCACGGCACTGACCGTGCCGTTGATCGCGAAAGGCAGTTCGACGGTGACGCCCGAACCGCCGTCGGTCAGCTGGACGTAGCCCAGGCCGCTGTTCTGCGCCGCGTTGCCGGTGCGACCATCGGAGACCGGCGGCACGAAGGGGCCGGACGCGCCGGTGCCGGCAAGCGCCCAGGTCACCCAGTACTGGCCGGCGCCGACCGAGAAGTCGGCGACGTCGGTCTGCAGGCGGTAGATGGCGCGCGCGGTGTTGGTCAGCGTCGTCGAGGTGACGCGGTAGCCGGCCACGCCGCCGTTCGTCACCGCCGTGGTGCCCGAGGCCACCAGCGTGCCGGTGTCGGCGCTCGCACCCTGGACCACGCTCTAGGCCACGTTGGTGAAGGTGTAGCCGCCGGCGCTGGTCTGGTAGGCGAAAAAGTCGATGCTGGCGATGTTCCAGGTCTGGCCGGCCGGCACCGTGAAGTCGTCGGCCAGCGTGAACCCCGAAGCGGCGACCGAGGCGAAGCCCAGCGTCGTCGATGGCGAGGTCAGGACCGACAGGCCACTGCCGTTGACCACCGGCCCGTTGTTGTAGATCTCGACCGCCTGGGCCGTGCCTGCGGCCACCAGAAGACCCACCATCCATGCGCTTTTCATCGACCCCTCCGGTTTTGAGTTGGGATCGATGATGTCAGGATCGGGTCGGTCGTGATAAGCAATGTAAAGCCACCCCCCGCGAACCGGGGGATGGCGGCAGCGCCGGCGCTCAGGCGCCGAGGCGCTGGCTGGCGATGACCTCGGCCTGCATCTGCAACTGCTGGCTCAATGCGCGCAGGCGCTCGGCCGTGCAGTGCAGCAGCGCCACCAGCAGCCGTGCAGCGGCCTGGGGCTTGTCGTTGATCAGCCGCTCCAGGCCCGCCCGCGACAGCCCGGCGGCCAGTACCGGCGACATCGCGGTGCAGCTGGCCGAGCGCGGCGCGCCGTCGCTGAGCGACATCTCGCCGAGCACGCTGCCCGGCCCGAGCACCGAGATCGCCACCGAATCGGCCGGGCCGGCGTCGACGGCGACGTCGCCTTCCAGCAGCAGCAGCATGTGGTGGGCGTTGTGCTCGTCGCCCTCGCGAAAGAGGGCGCCGCCCTTGGGGTAGCTGACCAGACGCATCAGGGCCACGACGGCGCGGGCATCGTCGGCCGTCATCGGCACCGCGGCGCGCGGCATGCGCAGGTACTCGACCGCCTGCGCGGCCAGCGCCGGCACTTCGTCCATGGCGCGGCTGCGCGGTGCGGCGGCTTCGGTGCTGGCGGGCGGGGTGGGGACGGACATCGACGCAGGAGTCTGCCTGAGGGGTGCCGGCGCGGCAATCGCCCCTGGGCTAGGGCTGGCCGACGATCGAGGCCGTGGCCATGAGTTCCTGGAACAGCGCCATCGACACCCGGCCCGACACCGCGTAGGGGTCCAGCGTGGGCTTCTCGGAGTACTTCAGCAGCAGCGCCGGGTTCATGCGCGACATGTTCACCTGGCCCATGCTCCAGCCGGCGAAGTGGCGCTCGCCGATCTCCTCGTAGCACAGCAGTTCGACGTCGGTGTGGCGCGCGTCGCTGGCGATGCGGTTGTACAGGCGGTTGACGGCGCTGCGGCCGCCTTCGAGAACCTGCAGGAAGATGCCCTCGCTGAAGCAGAGCACGCCGGTCACGCCCACCGCGGGGTTGTTGGCCTTGCTCTTGCGCAGGATGGCAACGAGCTCTTCCTGGTCGATGGCCGGCACGGCGCGGCTGGCGTACATGAGTCTGACGAGCATGGTGGCTTTCTAGCCCTGCTTGCGCGAGAGCAGGGAGAGGAATTCGCGCCGCAGGTTGGCGTCCTTGAGGAAGGCGCCGCGCATGACGCTGTTGGTCATGGCGGTGTCGGTGTCCTTCACCCCGCGCCAGTGCATGCAGAAGTGGTCGGCTTCCATCACCAGCGCCAGGCCGTCGGGGCGCACGCGCTCCTGCAGCTCGTTGGCCAGCATCGTCACCGCCTCTTCCTGGATCTGCGGCCGGCTCATGATCCAGTCGGCGATGCGCGCGTACTTGGACAGGCCGATGAGGTTGCTGTGCTCGTTGGGCAGGATGCCGATCCAGATGCGGCCGAAGATCGGGCACATGTGGTGGCTGCAGGCGCTGCGCACGGTGATGGGCCCGACGATCATGAGCTCGTTCAGGCGCTCGACGTTGGGGAACTCGGTCACCGCGGGCATGGGCTGGAAGCGGCCGCGGAAGACCTCGTCGATGTACATCTTGGCCACCCGCTTGGCCGTCTCGTTGGTGTTGTGGTCGCTCTCGGTGTCGATCACCAGCGCCTGCAGCACTTCCTGCATCTTGGCCTGCACCTCGGCCTTGAGCTCTTCGAGCTCGCCGGCGCGCACGAAGGCCGAGATGTTGTCGTTGGCGTGGTAGCGGCGGTCGGCGGTGACGAGGCGGTAGCGTATGCGCTCGCTGGCGGGCATGCGGGCCAGGTCTTCGTCGCTGCGCAGCAGGCGCTGGCGGCTTTCGGTTGCGGGCGTGAGGGTGCGGGCCATGCGCGGTGGAGATGAGGCGGGAGGCGGATTGTGCGCTGCGGCCGCCGCCGGCGCAGGGGGCGGCGACTAGACTGGGGCGATGTCCGGGGTTACTCCTTCCACGCCCGCGCCCGCGCTGGCCCGCCAGCTCGAGTTCACCGCCGACGCCGTGCAGGCCGTGCGCAGCGGCCGCTCGCTCACCGAGGTTCTGGGGCGCTGCCCGCCGGAGCTGCGGCCGGGCGTGCAGGCGCTGGCCTTCCACACGCTGCGCTGGCTGGGCAGCGCGACCGAGGCGCGCGCGCGGCTGGCGCCGAAGACGCCGCCGCCGCTGGTCGATGCGCTGCTGGTCACCGCGCTGGCGCTGCTGTGGCCGGGCGAGCCGGCGCCCTACGCGCCACACACCCTGGTCGACCAGGCCGTGAGCGCAGCGCGCCTGCGCACGCCGGCGGCGGCCGGTTTCATCAATGCCGTGCTGCGGCGCTTCCTGCGCGAGGCCGAGGCCATCGTCGCCGCCGTGCGCCACACGCCGCTGGGCGAGTACAACCACCCGCTGTGGTGGGTGGAGCGGGTGCGGCGCGACTGGCCGCAGGACTGGCAGGCGCTGCTGCTGCAGGCCAACGAGCGGCCGCCGATGACCCTGCGCGTGAACGCCCGCCGCGGCAGCGGTGCCAGCTATGTGCAGGGCCTGGCGGCGCTGGGCCGCGCGGCGACCCTGCTGGACGAACCCGGCCTGGGTGGCCAGGCCGTGGTGCTGGGCGCGCCCTGCCCGGTGCCGCAGCTGCCCGGCTTCGCCGCGGGCGAGGTCTCGGTGCAGGACGCCGCCGCCCAGCGCGCCGCCGGGCTGCTGCTCGACCCGGCGTCGCCCTGGCTGCGCCCGCAGGCGCGCGTGCTCGACGCCTGTGCCGCCCCCGGAGGCAAGACCGCCCACCTGCTGGAGCTGGCCGAGCTGGACCTGCTGGCGCTGGACAGCGACCCGGCGCGGCTGGCGCGCGTGCAGGAGACCCTGAACCGCCTGCAGCTGCGCGCCGAGCTGAAGGCCGGCGACGCCCGCCTGCCCGCCGGCTGGTGGGACGGCCGGCCCTTCGACGCCATCCTGCTCGATGCCCCCTGCACCGCCTCGGGCATCGTCCGCCGCCACCCCGACGTGCGCTGGCTGCGCCGCGCCGACGACGTGGCCGCGCTGGCACGCGTGCAGGCCGAGATGCTGGACGCGCTGTGGCCTCTGCTGGCTCCCGGCGGGCGGCTGCTCTACGCTACCTGCTCGATCTTCCAGGCCGAAGGCCGGCAGCAGATCGACGCGTTTTTGCAACGCCAGCCCCCCGGCACGGCCCTGCTGGACCCGCGCTCACCCGGGCACCTGCTGCCCAGCCGCGACAATGGCAGCAGCGGTCCGACCGGCCGCAGCGCCGTGCTGCAGGACGGCTTTTTCTACGCACTGATCCGCAAGACCTAGCCTCCACCACGCGCCCCATGCACCCGCCGCCGGTCCGCCGCCACTTCATGCAGGGCCTGCCGCCGGCGCTCCTGCTGTGGCTGGCCTGCGTGAGCTGGCTCGCCCCCGGCGCCGTGCTGGCACAGGGCGTGGAACTGGCCACGCTGCGGACTTCGCGGGCCGAGGGTGCGCTGGAGCTCGAATTCGCCGCCCGCGTCAGCCTGCCCAAGCCGGTGGAAGACGCGCTGCGCAACGGCGTGGCGCTGTACTTCGTCGCCGAGGCCCAGCTGCTGCGCAACCGCTGGTACTGGCGCGACGAGCGCGTCGCCCGCGTCTCGCGGTCCTGGCGCGTCGCCTACCAGCCGCTCACCGGCTTCTGGCGCGTCGGCCTGGGCGGGCTGAACCAGACGCACGCGACGCTGGCCGACGCCCTCAACGCCGCGTCCACCAGTTCGGGCTGGCGGCTGGCCGAGCTGTCGCAGCTGGACCTGGACAAGACCTACTACGTCGAGTTCAGCTACCGGCTCGACACCTCGCAGCTGCCCGGGCCGATGCAGTTCGGCCTCGGCGGCCTGGGCGGCCAGGGCGACTGGGCGGTGGGCGTGTCGCGGGTGCTGAAGGTGCAGTTCAACCCATGAAGCGCCAGGCCACGCCATGACCGCCTCGGCCCGCTGGGGCTGGCTCGTCGCCAGCGTCGCCGCCACGGGGGCGGCCCTGGTGCTGGCCTTCGTCCTCTCCTTCGCCAGCCAGGGCGTGGGCTTCTACGAGCGCCACTTCGTCTGGCTGTTCTGGGTCAACGGGGCGGTGGCCCTGCTGCTGACGCTGGTCATCGCCATCGTTTCGGTGCGGCTGGCGGTGCGCGTGCGGCGGGGCAAGTTCGGCAGCCGGCTGCTCATCAAGCTGGCGGGCATCTTCGCGCTGGTGGGGCTGCTGCCGGGGCTGGTGATCTACACCGTGTCCTACCAGTTCGCGTCGCGCGGCATCGCCGCCTGGTTCGACGTCAAGGTGGCCCGCGCGCTGGACGCCGGCCTGGCGCTGGGCAAGGGCACGCTGGAAAGCCTGAGCGCCGACCTGCTGGGCAAGGCGCGCGCTGCGGCCGAGCGTCTGGCCGACACCGGCAGCGCCGCCACGCCGCAGGCGCTGGAAAGCCTGCGCGAGCAGCTCGGCGCCAGCGAGGTGACGCTGCTGGGGCCGGCGGGGCTGGTGCTGTTCGCGGCCGGCAGCGCCGCCGGCGGGCCGCCCGAGCGCCCGGCCGCGAGCCTGCTGCACAGCGTGCAGGACACCGGCTCGGCCAGCCAGGTCGAGGGCCTGGACGAGGACTCGCTGGGCCCGGGCAGCGCCGGCCCGCGCCTGCGCGCCCTGGTGCGCGTGCCGCGCAGTGGGGCTGCCCTGGCCGGCGGCGAAGAGCGCTTGCTGATGGTGGTGCAGCCCATGCCGCGTGCGCTGGCCGTCAATGCGCTGGCCGTGCAGGCCGCCTACAGCGAATACCAGGAGCGCGCGCTGGCCCGCGACAGCCTGCGCCGCATGTACATCGGCACGCTGACGCTGGCGCTCATCCTGGCCGTCTTCGCCGCCGTGCTGCTGGCCGTGGTGCTGGGCAACCAGCTGGCGCGGCCGCTGCTGCTGCTGGCCGACGGCGTGCGCCAGGTGGCCGCGGGCGACCTCACCGCCAAGCCGGTGTTCGCCAGCAGCGACGAGCTGGGCGGCCTGACGCGCAGCTTTGCCGCCATGACGGCCCAGGTCGCCGACGCGCGCGAGCAGGTGCAGCGCGGCGTGAACCAGCTCGAGAGCGCGCGCACGCGGCTGCAGACCATCCTCGACACGCTGACCGCCGGCGTCATCGTGTTCGACCACGAAGGCCGCATCGACACCGTCAACCCCGGCGCCACGCGCATCCTGCAGCGGCCGCTGGGTTCCTGGCGCGGGCGCCGGCTGTCCGAACTGCCCGGCCTGGAAGCCTTCGCGCAGGGCGTGGAACAGCGCTTCGAGCTGCTGGCCACCAGCCCCGAGGCCGGCGAGCGCGACCAGTGGCAGGAGTCCTTCGACCTCGCGCGCGGCGACGGCGCGACGCTGACGCTGCTGGTGCGCGGCGCGGCGCTCGCCGCCGAGGCGCCTGGCATGCCCGAGGGCACGGCCGCGCCCGCGGCAGACCGCGGCACCGCGGCGCGGCTGATGGTCTTCGACGACATCACCGAGGTCGTCTCGGCGCAGCGCAGCGCCGCCTGGGCCGAAGTGGCAAGGCGCCTGGCGCACGAGATCAAGAACCCGCTCACGCCCATCCAGCTCTCGGCCGAGCGGCTGCAGCACCGCCTGGGCGCCAAGCTGGAAGGCGCCGACCAGGCACTGCTGCTGCGCTCGGTCAACACCATCGTGAGCCAGGTCCAGGCGATGCAGACCCTGGTCAACGAATTCCGCGACTACGCGCGCTTGCCGGCGGCGCAGATGCGGCCGCTGGACCTCAACGCCCTGGCCGGCGAGGTGCTGGCCCTGTACGGCCAGGCGCAGGACAACGGCCTGCTGCTGGCCAGCCTGGCCCCGGGCCTGCCCACGCTGCTGGGTGACGCCACGCAGCTGCGCCAGGTCATCCACAACCTGGTGCAGAACGGCCTCGACGCGGTGGCCGACCGGCCCGACGGGCAGGTCGAGCTCATCACCTCGGTGGCGCGCGGCGAGCAGGGCGAACTGCGCGCCGTGCGGCTGACCGTCATCGACAACGGCCCCGGCTTCGCCGACAAGGTGCTCAAGCGTGCCTTCGAACCCTACGTAACGACCAAGACCAAGGGCACGGGCCTGGGCCTGGCGGTGGTGAAGAAGATCGCCGACGAGCACGGCGCCCGCCTGCGCGCGGCCAACCTGCACGCCGGCGACCTGCCCGACGGCCCGGTGACCGGGGCGCGGGTTTCGTTATCATTTTCGAAGTTTGCCGTCCAGACGGCCGAGAATGCGGCCGAGAATGCCACCGGCGCGACCGTCGCCCTGGCTTCCGCAAGGCCCGAAGCGCAACCGCGCAGCACCGCAGCGACCACAGGCAACAGGGCGCACTAGACCGAAGCGAATGGCAACTATCCTGGTAGTCGATGACGAGTTGGGCATCCGCGCCCTGCTCTCCGAGATCCTCACCGACGAAGGGCACACCGTCGAGCTGGCCGAGAACGCCGCCCAGGCGCGGCAGGTGCGCGAGTCGCTGCGTCCGGACCTCGTGCTGCTGGACATCTGGATGCCCGACGTCGACGGCGTGACGCTGCTCAAGGAATGGTCGGCCGGCGGCCAGCTGTCGATGCCGGTCATCATGATGAGCGGGCACGGCACCATCGACACCGCGGTGGAAGCCACACGCTACGGCGCCAGCGCCTTCCTCGAAAAGCCCATCACGCTGCAGAAGCTGCTGCGCGCCGTCGAGCAGGCGCTGGTCAAGCCGGCGCAGCGCCTGGCCGCGGCGCTGGCGAACCACCACGGCGATGGCGCCGCCCTGGCCGGCGGCGAGCCCTACCCTGGCGCGGCGCCCGGCGCCCTGGCGCCGGCGCCCGCTGCCGAGGGCCCGCAGTCGGAACAGACCTTCGACCTCGACCGCCCGCTGCGCGAGGCGCGCGACGCCTTCGAGAAGAACTACTTCGAGTTCCACCTCGCCAAGGAAGGCGGCTCGATGACCCGCGTGGCCGAGAAGACCGGCCTGGAGCGCACCCACCTGTACCGCAAGCTCAAGCAGCTGGGCGTGGACCTGACGCGCAACAAGCGCGGCGGCGGCTGAGCCGCGAGGCCTCGCTGGCTATAA
The DNA here is from genome assembly GCA_903914615.1 of uncultured beta proteobacterium. Classification (GTDB taxonomy): domain Bacteria; phylum Pseudomonadota; class Gammaproteobacteria; order Burkholderiales; family Burkholderiaceae_C; genus Rubrivivax. The sequence continues at coordinate 8,451 of CAIWPS010000693.1, forward strand.
TGGCCGGCTCGGCCTGGTAGCTCAGTTGGTAGAGCAGCGGATTGAAAATCCGCGTGTCGGTGGTTCGATTCCGCCCCAGGCCACCAGCAAAATCAACGACTTAGCGGCGAAAGCCTCTAGGTCGTTTTCAATTCCGACTGCCGTGTAGGGGCTGTGTAGGGGCTGGGCCAGGGTTTCGTCGCCCACTCAGAGGAGAAGACCGATAGCTCAGCGGTCATCCTTGGGGCAGAGTCGAGATATGGGAGCGAGCCTGAGGTCGGCGCCAGTTGTTGTTCGCGCAGCAGCGTTTGCGCTGGCATGCCTTGCGGTGGCGCCAGCAAAGGCGCAGGAAACCGACCCGACCTTTGCCGAGTGCTGGATTCGAGCCGACCTATACGCGGCTGCTGTGCAGCGGCACAACATGCGCCAGTCGAAGGACGAGGTAAGCGCGGTCATCATGGAGTGGCTCACGCACGGCCAGATGGGTGCCATGAATATGCCGCTACGGCAAAAGCCGGCCCGCGCCTGGGCCGCAAGAATGCTGGACATTGTGTTTTCAGAGCCACGCGATGCCTCCAACTTCAGCACCGAGCCGGCCAGGTCTGGATTCATGCAGGCCTGCTTGTCCAATCCTGAAAAAATGGCAACGCCGCAGCTTGCGGATTGGGACGCCTACCGCGCCAGGCGATAGCCGCGTGTTCGGTCAATGGTTCGATTGCGTTCACCGGCACCAAGTATCGACGCCAGTTGTTCGGTTGGCAGTCTCCAACCCGCTTGTCCTTTGGAGCCTCGCTCACCGCACCATACCTGCGCTGCACCTCGGTCGGTACAGGGTCGCGGTGGCTGAGCAGACGCTCACCTACTAGCCCCGCTGACTTTCTTGGGGCAGAGTCGCGGCATGGGGGGCGCTCTGAATGGAATATTTCATTGGCTGGATAGTGCTGTCGTTCGTCGTCGCTGTCATCGCCGGCAATCGAGGTCGCAGCGTCTTCGGGTTCTTCCTGCTGTCGATGGTGCTGTCGCCGGTCATCAGCGGAATCATTCTTCTTGCCAGTCCTGTCGTTGAGCCCGACGACCCGGACGAGCGGGAGCGGGAAGAGGCGGAGTGGCGCCGGTCTGAGGCGCGGAAGCTGACTGAGGCCGTTGCCCCAGTCGCGCCCACCGTTACTGTGTCCCTAGCCGACGAGTTGACGAAGCTCGCCGCGCTGCGCGACAAGGGCGTGCTGACAGAGGACGAATTCGCGGGGCAGAAGCGGCGGCTGCTATCCCGCCTGTAGCCAACGGCTGAAAAGTCAGCCGTCCCCCCGTGCATTTTCGGGATGATGGGCCGGATGATGGGTGGCAACGAATCAACGCCACTCTACATAGGTAGACGCGGCGGAGGCACTCTCCGCAGCGGATGCCGAAGCACCTAGCCGAGCACCCTGCGCAGCAGCTCGCGCTGCTCGCGCAGCAGGTCGGCGGCATGCACGCGCAGGGCCCGCAGTTCGTCGCGCATCGCCCGGAGTTCCGGGGTGGCCCAGCCGTGGAACCTGTCGGCATTGCTCGCCGCGCGGGCCTTGCCTTCAGCCGTACGCGGCCCGGTCGAGTGCTCCCACGGGCGCCACGTCCGAATCGCCTGCGCCTGCTTTGCGCGTCGCGCTGAAGTCCAGCCGTTCGCCATCTTGCATCTCCACCAATAGTTCGCTCGGAGCGGTTTCGGAATTCTTCGCGGGCGCGCACGCCTCGGCGGCCGGCGGCGCCTCGGGCACGCTGGCGCTGCCATTGTTGACCTGTTGGGCGCCGTGCGCGATGTTGGCTTGCCGCACGAAGGCCACCTGACGCGGGTTCCGAAGCTCGCCCAGAGCCTCCAGCGTCGCCCGGCTCTGGCTCTGCGCCTTCAGGCCCAAGCGCAGGTACATCTCAAGGTGCCGCATCTGGTCCTGAGAGGCCGCCCGGCAGGCTAAGTCACAGAAGATTGCCTGTAGCGCCTTGGCTTGCGCGAGCAGCATCTGCTCGATTTCCCCGGCGTCGCCTTCGGCCATGGTCCGCATGTCATCGCGCAGAGCGCCCGCCACCTGCCAGAAGTCTGGGGCGCCCAACGGCCCGGGATAAGCCTGCACGACTCCTGCGGCACCTACGCGGGGGTCCAGCGCCGCCCGCGCGAGCAGGGCCGACTGGTCCTTGACCGAAGGGGCGTCCTTCGCAGGCAGCGCCTTCGGAGTTTTCGTCGTCATGCTCTTTCCCCTCTGTGGGCCAGCTCGCGCAGCACGTCGTTGCAGTTGCGGGCCAGGAAGCCCACGCCACCGGCCGCGCGGATGCGGTCGAGGAACTGCGCCTGCTCGGGCCGTAGCTTGCCGGTCGGGCCCTTCACCTCCACGCCCAGCAGCCGGCCGTCCTTCAGTTGCCCCAGCACATCCGGGCAGCCTGGCCAGCCGAAGCGCACGAAGCGAGAACCCATGCGAACGGCGCCCGAGTTCATGCGCTCGCACCAGGCGACGGCGGGATGGTGTCGCAGCGTCTGCAGCACCTCCACCAGCGCGGCGGCCTCTTTGCGGTCGTCGCGACGCGGCTCTGTGCGCTCCAGGCTGAACAGGTCAGGCGGCGGCACGGGTGGCCTCCGCGGTGGCATCGCGCGACGGCGCCGGCCGCTTTGGCCGTGGCGCCCTTTCGGTCAGGCCATCATTGCCACACTGCCCGGCTGCGGCCTGGGCAGATGGTGTTTCTAGATACGCACCGCCAGACGGTGCAAGCAGGCACTCAGGAACCCGCCGAATAGCACCGCCAGACGGTGCTGCGATTGATGCGCTTGCACCGCCAGACGGTGCTATGGGTACCTTCCCAGCACCGCCGGACGGTACAAGCGATGCGTTTTGCCGGCGCGCATCGCGGTAGGCGCCGGTGCGGTAAAGCTTCGGGTTGATGTCCAGCCCCTCCGCCACGTCCAGCGCCAGCCAGGAGAGCGCAAACCATGCAGCGGAGTTTGGGAATGCACCCTTTCGGGTCTCCACCAGTAGGCCCAGGTCCAGCAGCTCGCGGCGGGCCCTGACAATGGTGTCATTCGAGCGCCAGCCCAGCGGCTGCAGGTACTTCATGCAAGCCGTTAAACGGCCATTGTTGCCACCGCGGTACTGCATGGCTATGTCCATCAGCAGCGAGCGCGCTACGTGGCTTGCAGCGCGGTATCCAGGGCTTTCCAGCACCACCAGCGGCAACGCCAGGAAGTCTCGGCCGTCGCGCTTGTCCTTCTGAGCCTTCCAAGTTTTGCGGCTCACGGTCGCTGCGCCCCAGCCCTGCGGCGCAGCCAGGCGGCAAGCCTGCGGCGGTCGCGGTCGGTCAGGGAATAGATACCGCGTTTGACCTCGCATCCGTCGCGGTCAATGCATGCCGTTCGCTCACAGGGCAAGTCCAGGCCCAGGGCGCGCAGGTCGGACACTAGGGCCGGGCCGTTGCTGCATCCGGCGCGGCTGTCGATGGCCTCGCGCGGCTGCGGCCGAACGCGCAGAGCCTGCAAGGCGCGAAGGTGGCGCGGATTGTCAGTGCCCAAAAATGCAGCAGGAGACTTAGAATCGCCGTGTTCAGGGGCGCTCGGTTCTTTTTCGGAGGGGCCGGGCGTTTTCACTTGACCCCCAGCAGCTTTCTAAGGTCAGCCGTCTTCCAGGCCAAGCGCCCCGAGATACGGAACGGCGTGATGGGCCCCGAGCCATAGGTAGCCCAGCATCGCAGCGTCTGCGGCTGTCGGCTTAGGTGGTATGCCGCCGTCGCTGTATCGACGGCGGCGCGGGTCTCGCGGTCCAGGCTAACGAAGACGGGGCCTGTCACGCCCTCCCTCGCTGCCGAACTGTGATGCGTTGCGGTTTCCATGCTTGCCCCGTTGGGTGCGTTGAACATGGTTCCGCATCATTCGCATCCGGCAATCGTCGGCAGCAAAGCGGTAAGAACTCGGCAGAGAACCGGAATGAATCCGGCGGGTTCAATCCCTCATACGATGAATGATCCCACTCAATCCTGCCTCAGTGCCGTCCTGCATTTTTCCTCTTGCACGCGCCCACTTCAATGCGTCGTCTTCCCACCACCATCCGACTGCAGCCTCGTCCCTCGCGTCGCCGCTCAATCCGTTTGCGGCGGCGTCCTTCAGGTCGCGTTCGATGGTCGGCCAGCGGCGCACGTTGTCAGCTATCAGCGCAGCACGCTTCACCCGCCGGCCCCTGTCTTGCAAAGGCGCGGCATCTTGTGGTGCACATGTAGGTCGGGTGCTTCCGCCTACACCCTTGGCGCCGGCAGCCAAGTGCTCCCCAGCCATCAGCGGCGCGGCCGGCTCGGACGTCATTGCCGCGGGCGCGATGCGGCGCAGTTCGTCCCGCGTCAATACGCCATGCGCCACAACCATGTCCAGGGTGATGGGCATGACATCATAGA
>CAIWPS010000694.1 GCA_903914615.1 uncultured beta proteobacterium
AGCAGTTCCTCGTACAGCTTCTCCCCCGGTCGCAGCCCGGTGAACTCGATCGGGATCTCGGCCACGGTGTGCCCGGCCAGGCGGATGAGGTCGCGCGCCAAGTCGACGATCTTCACCGGCTCGCCCATGTCCAGCACCAGCACCTGACCGCTTTCGCCGATGGCCGCGGCCTGCAGCACCAGGCGCGCGGCTTCGGGGATGGTCATGAAGTAGCGAATGATGTCTGGATGCGTCACCGTCACCGGGCCGCCTTTGGCGATCTGTTCCTTGAACTTCGGGATCACGCTGCCACTGCTGCCCAGCACGTTGCCGAAGCGCACCGCCATGAAGCGCGTGCCGGGGTGCTCGCTGGCCAGCTGGCTCAGCACCATCTCGGCGGCGCGCTTGGTCGCACCCATCACGTTGGTCGGGTTCACCGCCTTGTCGGTGCTGATGAGCACGAAGCGCTCGGCCCCTGCTTCGGCAGCCGCCAGCGCGGCGTGCCAGGTCCCCAGCGTGTTGTTGCGCAGCGCGGCGGCGGCGTTGTGTTCCTCCATCAGCGGCACGTGCTTGTAGGCCGCGGCGTGGAAGACGACCTGCGGCCGCCACTGCGCGCAGGTGTGGCGCAGGTGGGCCAGGTCCTTGACGTCGCCGATCAGCCGTACCAGCTCGATGCCCGGCTCGGTGTCCGTCAGTTCCTGCTCGATGCTGTAGAGGTTGAACTCGCTCAGCTCGTACAGCACCATTCTCGCCGGCGCGAAGCGCGCCACCTGGCGGCACAGCTCGCTGCCGATGCTGCCGCCGGCGCCGGTGATGAGCACGGTCTTGCCCTGCAGCGTCTGCGCGATGCCGGCTTCGTCCAGCACCACGGGCTCGCGGCCCAGCAGGTCTTCGGGTTCGATGTCGCGCAGCCGCTCCACCCGCGTCTTGCCGGTGCGCAGCTCGTCGGCACTGGGCACGGTGAGCACGGGCAGGCCGGTGGCTGCGGCCAGGTCGAAGGCGCGCCGGCGCTGCGCCGGACTGGCCGAGGGCATGGCGACGACGAGGTGGGTGGCGCTTTCCAGCGGCGTGGCGTCGGCGCCCTGCCCCAGCAGCGCCAGCGGCCCCAGCACCGGCACGCCGGCGATGCGCGCGCCGCGCTTGGCGGGGTCGTCGTCCAGCAGCGCCAGCACGATCCAGCCCTGCTGCTGCAGCCCGGCCAGCAGCAGCCGCGCCGCCTCGCCCGCGCCCAGCACCAGGGCGCGCCGCACCTCGCCGCGGCTGCCGGCGATGCGCGTGCGCGCGTGCTCGTAGAGCATGCGGTAGCCGATGCGCACCAGGATCAGCCCCATCAGCGCCACCACCGGGTGCAGCGCCAGCACGGCTCGCGGCACCTTGGCCAGTCCCAGCGCCATCACCACCGCGGCCGCTGCCGTGCCGGCCAGCGCGCAGGCGGCCGTCAGCCGCTTCACATCGCCGAAGCCCGAGAAGCGCCACATTCCCTGCGGCACCTTGAAGGCGATGCTGGCCAGCAGGTAGGCCACGACGACGCCCAGCAGCACCCAGTGGTCGTAGTGCGGGCGCGCGCTGAGCCAGCGCTCGAAGCCCAGGCGGAAGAGGTAGGTGATGTTCCAGCAGGCCGCCACCACCCCCGCGTCGATGGCCAGCGACAGCGGCTCGCGGTGCGGGCGCAGGCGGGCCAGGAAGCGGTCCAGGCGGTGCCAGACGGTGGCGGTGCCGGTCATGGCGCTGCCCTGCGGCCGAAGTCGCGCCGATTCAGCACGCGGTGTTCGGCACGCTGACAGCTAGGGTTGCTGCCATAGAGCAGGTGCGGTGGCGCTGTGCGCGACGAAGGCGGCGGATCTGTACATTTTCAAATTCTAGTTTTGATCTTGTACAAGCAGCCCTAGACGCGGCGCAGCAGCGCCTGCAG
>CAIWPS010000695.1 GCA_903914615.1 uncultured beta proteobacterium
GAACGAAATGTGGCCCGCTGACCGGGCAGTGAAGTCAGTGACGAACAGGCTGCCGCCGCTCAGGCTGCGCTTGATCCCGGCGAAGAGGCCGCCGCCGGTGTGCGTGTCCATGGCGATGGTGTCTGACATCCAGGCCATGCAATTCGTCTGGCTGTAGACGGTCTCGCCGGGTGCCAGGTCAATGGCGACAGTCTGCATCACAGTACCCGAAACCTTGAACTGCATGGCGTGCTCCTGAACCGCTGAGTGTGACGGAGGAAAGTCTAGCGCCGCCGGCGCCTTGCGCCATCGAACAAATCTGCAGGCCCTGCGGTCCGCTGCCAGCGAGTGCGCCATTGGCAAATGTGATTGGGCCCGTCAGGTGGTCGCCCGACTTGAGCGATACCGATGGCAAGCCACAGAATGTCTCAAGATATCGACCCACTGACAGGCCCGCTGGTTCGAGCGCAATAGACGTCGAGACATCGACAGTGTCCGCAAGGACCGGGGCCACCGCGAAGCTCAGCACAATTGTCAGACAGGCTGCAGCTGTCCGGTACGGCGGATACATGCGAGGTGGCAGGCTCACGGTGGTCTCCGTATATCAGCAAGGTTGCTCACCCTGCTTGAAGAGATCGAACGGCTGGGTGACGGCAACAGGTCGAAACGTCGCGGTCGCCGCTTTGAGGACCGGCCGTTCAGCACGCGGAAACGTGAGTGGCAACTGTCGGCGTTGACCGCGAACAGGTCGTCCCGGCTATGGCCTGAACCTGCTGATCCGCTCAGAATTTCCCCTGCTGGCCAGCCTTGGGCGACTTCTTTGCGGCGGTCAACTTGAACTCCACTCTGGCTCGTCCCGGCCAAGATCGGTTGCTCAGGACTGCCACCCAACCTGAAGAGAAGACGCCAGGAACCATGCGGTTCCTGCGCGGCGCCCTAGCGTGCTCGCTGTGCTTAGGGTGAGGGTAACCCGATGTGTACCGCGACCTGGGCGGCCGGCAGACCGGTACGTGAGCTCCAGCGGACAGCCGTCGCGGTCCGGTGGGCAGTTCTTGACGGGCCATCACCCGCCGGGCGATGGTCGGTAGCCATGCCATGTGCCATTGCACCAGCCGCCAGCCGCCACCAGCACTGGTGTCCTGATCAGCAGAGCCATGCCTTGCGGCTTGAGATCGCGACGCGACCCAGTTCCTGCTCCCGACCAAGGTTGAGCATGTCGCTCCGAGTCGGCTAGTGGGCGGAAGTGCGGACCAGGGCCATGTAGAAGGAAATCAGCTCGCCATAGTTGGTGATCGCGATTCTCTCGTTGGTGCCGTGTATCCGCGCCAGGTCGGCTGCTGCCAGCCGCAGCGGCGCAAAGCGGTAGGCAGCGGTGCTGACGCGTCCGTAGTGCTTGCTGTCGGTGCCTGTGATGACCAGTCCGGGCACCACCAGGGCATCGGGCGCTAGATCGTGCAGGGTGGCCGCGATAAGGGCATAGCCGGGCCCGTCGGAATCGGCCACGGCGGTGGCTTCGGCGCCGGGCCCGCGGTAGTCGCTGATCGTGACGTCCGGATCCGCGATGACCTGCTCGACATGCCGCCGGACCTGCTCCAGCGTATCGCCCGGCGCAAGGCGGAAATTGACGACGGCTACGGCTTCACTGGCCAGCACGTTCTCCTTCACGCCGCCCTGGATGATGGTGGGCGCGGTCGTCGTACGGATGAGTGCGTTGGTGACCGGAGACGCCGAGAGCCGGGGGATCAGTAGGGGGCCGAACAGCCAACTGTTGGCCAACGCCAGCCGGCTCGCGAAAGGCAGGGCCGGCGCCACCGCGCGCAGGCCCAGGCCGCCGGGCCCGTCCAGTGTCGCTGGCATCTGGTGCGATTCCAGGCGAACAACGGCGGCACTGATCTTGCCGATGGCCGTCTGCTGGGGCGGCATCGACGAGTGGCCTCCCTTGGCCTTGACGCGCAGCGCCAGGGTCAGCCCGCCCTTTTCGGACAGGCCGATCTGGGCGATCGGGCGCGTGGCGCCGGGTATCACGCCTTCGAGAATGGCTGAGCCCTCGTCCAGCGAGAACAGAGCGCGAACCTTGCGCTTCTCGAGCAAGTCGGCAATCGACTTCGCGCCAGCCTCGCCGCCCAGTTCCTCGTCGTGCCCGAAGGCCAGCAGCACCGTGCGCCGAGGCTTGAAACCCTGCGCCAGCAACCCCTCCACACCCTCCAGCGTCGCCATCAGCGTGTGCTTCATGTCGATCGCGCCACGGCCCCAGACATAGCCGTCGGCGATGGCGCCCGAGTAGGGGGGGTGCGTCCACTGTCCCTCGGTACCCGGCTCCACCGGCACCACGTCCATGTGCGCGGTCAGCAGCACAGGCGGTAGCGACGGGTCGCTACCTGCCCAGGTGTAGAGCAGGCTGTAGTCGTTGACGACCTCGCGCTTGAGCGCTCCACGGATCAGAGGAAAACTCTCGGCGATCAGGCGGTGCAGCGCGCTGAATTCGCTGGCTGCACCGGCGTTCGCGGCCGCGTACGAGACGGTCTTGATCTGAATCGCTGCCGAAAGGCGCCGCACCGCGTCGTCCAGCCCCGGCGGCAGCGCCGGGGTTTTTGCCGTCGCCGCAGGCAGCGCAGGCACGCGCAGCGCGTTGAACAGGACCGCGCCCACGAGGGCCAGCGCCGCCGCACCGACCGCCAGGCCCCATAGCTTCAACTGGCGCATCGGCCGCCCCCGCTGCGCCGGATCAGGGTCTGAAAGAGGGCTGCGGGAACGTCGCCTCGGTCCTGCATCACAGCTCCATCAAGTCACGCCCGACGATGAGGTTGCCTGCGAAGTAGGGCCTGACGGCATCGAACCAGACCTCATCCTTCAGGAAAGGGTAACCACCGGGCACGAAATGCGACAACACGAGTGCCTTCACGCCGGCCTCGGTGGCGATGCGGCCGACTTGCTCGGTCGTGCTGTGGCTGGCCAGCAGATGGTCGCGCAGCGTCTTCGCGTTGGTCTCGGTGGCGAGCAGCGCCTCCAGTGAAGGCAGGTGCATGACCTCGTGCACCAGAACGTCCGCGCCCTGCGCCAGGCGCACAAGGTTCTTCGATGGTCGCGTGTCACCCGAGATAACGATCGAGCGGTCTGGGCAGTCGAAGCGGTAGGCAAAGGCCGGCGACACCGGCGGGTGCTCGACCAGCGCCGCGGTGACCTTGACGTTCTCATCCTGCATGACCAGGCCGTCGGCGCCGATCTCGTGCGAAACGATCAGTTCCTTCAGAGATGGGCGTCCCTCGTCGGCGATGCGGGTACGGATGTCGTAGTCGTTGAGAGCCAGGAACTGGCGCGTCATCTCGACCAGCGGCGGCGGGCCCCAGGTGTCGACGCGATGCGCCAGGTCGGTGGCCCAGGCCAACAGCAGCAGATTGCCGTAGTCGGCGTTGTGGTCCGAATGCTGGTGCGTGAGGAAGACATGGCGCATCGACGCCAGCTTCAGCTTGGCCAGCACGAGTTGGCGAGCCACGCCATTGCCGCAGTCGATGACGTAGGACACGCCGTTGACGACGATGACCTGCGCCGCTGCCGACCGGTTGGGCTTGGGCGTGGGCCCTCCGGAGGTGCCCAGCAGGATCAACCTTGATCTGGGCTTCTCGGCAACTTCGGCAGCGTTGGCCACCGACAGCTTCAGCGCTGCGGCCAGTGCCGCTGCGGCAGCGATGAAGCGTCGTCTTCCTGAGTGTAGTGTCATGTCTGTGGCGGTCAAGATGGATGGCTTAGTTGGATGACTCAAAGCCAGCCGCAACAACCCATTCGGCTATCTGGCTGTAGCTGTATTCTCGCCCGACAAATGTCAGGTCCGGCGGACGCGGTCAGCAGAGATAAAGCTCAGTCATCAGCCCAAGAAGTCCTGGCATCAATCAGTGTGAGGAACAATATTGTGACTACTCGGCGGGCGACGTCGGCATTGTGCTGACCTAGTCGAGGTCACGAGCGTCGAATGAGGGTCGACTCGAGCCGGCGGTGACTTGAAGGACCAGTCATTCGGTCTGCCGTCGCTGCCTGCGTCAACTTGCCGGTGCAGCCGCGAACTGGTAGTCCCGGCCATCAGCGGCGGGCCACCCAAGGCTGCTTTCTGGCGGCCCGGCGCTCAAGCCGTCCCCGTGGAGCGCCTCCCTCGTCCATTGGTCTCGGCCTTGAGCGACTCCCGCGGGTCGCTCGCTGGTTCGTCGGCGGGGCGGCTCGTGTTGACAGCCGCATTAGAAGGAACTTGCCACGTCAGCACCTGCTGGTGACTGGCTGGCACTCCGAAGGGTCCAGCTGGTGTCCCGGGCGGAGCGGTCGGTCGTCCAACAGAAGTCGAGTGACCGCATTCACCTGCCAGGTGACAGGCCCGCGCC
>CAIWPS010000696.1 GCA_903914615.1 uncultured beta proteobacterium
GCCAGCGCGCGCACGGTGCCCGCGGCCACCTGCGGCAGCCAGGGGGCGGTGATTTCGAAGGCGAGGTCGATCTCGCCGCCGCGCAGCGCCGCCAGCACCGCCGGCGTGCCCTTGTACGGTACCGGCAGCAGGTCCAGCCCGGCGACGGTCTGGAACAGCCGCGCCGCCAGGTGCTGCGTGCTGCCGACGGCGATGGTGCCCACGCTCAGGCGGCCGGGTTGGCGGCGCGCCGCCGCCACGGCGTCGGCCAGGGTGGCGAACCTTGATTCGGCCGGCGTGAACAGGGCCAGATCGAACCAGCCCAGCGTGGTGATGGGTGCGAAGGCCTTCAGCGTGTCGTAGGGCAGCTTGCGGAACAGGCCCACGCTGACGGCGTTGGCGTTGCTCATCAGCAGCAGCGTGTGGCCATCGGGCCGCGCGCTGGCCACGGCCTGGCTGGCGACGATGCTGCCGGCGCTGGGCCGGTTGTCGATGACGACGGGCTGGCCCAGCGTGCGGGCCATGTCCTCGGCGACGGTGCGGGCGACGATGTCGGCGATGCCGCCGGGCGCGAAGGGCACCATCAGCGTCACCGGGTGGTCGGGGAAGCGCGGCGGCGCGGCGCGGGCGGCCAGGGGCCCCAGCGCCAGCGCGCCCAGCAGCCGGCGGCGGGGCAGCGTCCTCATCGGCTAGGGCGCCACCGCGCCGCGCAGCCCGGCGCGCGCGGCGGCGCGTTCGACGAGCCCCGAACGGCGCACCTCGCCGGCGAAGATCTGCAGCCAGTCCATCGCGGCGCGCCGGCCCTGCGGCACGGCGATGGCCAGGTGCTCGACGCCCCAGCGGCCATCGAGCACGCGCGCGCCGGGCAGGCCGTCGGCCAGCTCGTGGAGGATGCCCTTGTTGGTGGCGTAGGCGTCCACCTGGCGCAGCCGCAGCATCTCGGCGGCAGCCTTCAGCGTAGGCGCAGGAACCACCGTCGCCGCCTTGAACTGCCGCGTCAGCGTGCCCTGCGAGCTGCTGCCCTGGCTCACGCCGATGCGCATGCCCGGGCGGTCGACATCGGCGATGGCCTGCACCGGCGAGCCGGGCAACGCGAGATAGCCGAGCTCGACATCCAGCAGCGGCGGCGTGAAATCGACCGTCGCGGCCCGCTCGACCGAGGCGTTGGTTATCGTGAAGTCGACCCGGCCGACGCTCAGGGCTTCCAGCACCGCGGCGACGCGCGGGAACTCGACGAGCTCGAAACTGGCCCCCAGGCGGCGCGCCAGCGCTTCGCCGATCTCCACGGTGAGCCCTCGTGCAGAACCATCGGCTGCACGGACCAGCGAGGTCGGGCTGCCGGGGTACACGCCCACGCGCAGGCGGCCGGCCGGCGCCAGCAGCGGGCGCAGATCGGCGGGTGCCGCCGTCTCCACGTCGGCCGTCGTGGCGCAAGCCGCGAGCACGGCGGCCAGGCCGAACAGCAGCGTTCGGCGTGCGGATGCAGGCAGGGTCATGGCTTCACTCCGATCCCAGTTTCAGGCGCGTCGGCTGCCGGCGCTCGATGGCCCACTTCAGCAGCGCCGCAGCGCGGAAGGGGCCGTGCGCGAACTTGCCGTAGGGCAGCGTCGCGAACAGCGCCATCACCGCGCCCAGGTGCAGGCACAGCAGCAGCGGCAGCGCCGGCGTGGCGCGCAGCAGCACCACCGCGAAGCCGCTGGCGCTGATGGCGCCCAGCAGCGCGATGAAGCCGATGTCCATCGGTGCCTGCGCCGCGTCGCCGTGCTGCGGATGGCGGCGCAGGTGCAGCCAGGCCAGCCCGGCCGGACCGACGAGCAGGCCCACGCCGCCGGCGGCTCCCAGCAGTTTCGGCAGGGACAGCCAGCCATAGGGCGCGTGCCAGCCCAGCCCGTAGTGGTAGAGCGTGGCCACTCCGGTGGCCGCGAAACACAGCAGAAAACCGTAGAAGGTGAAGTGGTGGAAGCGCCGCCGCCAGTGCGTGGTGCGGTCGCTGTCGTCGTGGCAGCCCTCGCCATGGCCGCCGTCGAGGTACTTCAGCCGGGCCACGTCGTGCAGCGTTTCCTGCGCCGCGGCGCCGCTGGCTGCGCCGGGGGCCAGCTCGCGCCAGAAGCGGCGCAGCGCCAGGCCCAGCGCCAGCGCCGCCCAGGCGAACACGGGCGTGAACAGCGCCACCATCCAGTCGTGCGGGAACACGGCGTAGAAGCCGCCGGCCGCAGGGGCCGAGAGCCCGTGCGTGGCCAGCGCCAGGCCCAGGAAGAGGGAGATGGCGGCCCAGGCCGCCAGCGCCAGCACGAGGCCGTTGCGCTCGTACAGCCGCCCCGCGCCCGCGGGCCAGGCGAACTCGGCATAGGTCCGCACGCGCACGCGCGCCAGCGCCTGAGGCACGTTGACGGCGAACTCGTGCGGCGGCGCGTACTGGCAGGCGTGCAGGCAGGCACCGCAGTTGTGGCACAGGTTGGCCAGGTAATGGATGTCGGCGCGCGGGAAGGCCAGGCGCCGCGTCATCGCCGGGAAGACGGCGCAGTAGCCTTCGCAATAGCGGCAGGCATTGCAGATCTGCAGCACGCGCTCGACCTCGGCCTCGTGGATGAGGGCCTCCAGCGGCAGCGCCGCCACAGGCTCAGGCCGCACGGGCCAGCTCCTGGCTGCACGCCGCCACAGCGCTGGCCCCGGCGATGCGCCCGAAGGCGGTGCCGATGGTCATGCCCACGCCGGCGGTGTAGCCCTGGCCCAGCACGTTGCCGGCCATCATCTCGCCGGCCGCGAAGAGGTTGCCGCTGGCCCGGCCGCCGAAATGCACGGCCGCCCGCGCATCGACCTTCACGCCCAGGTAGGTGAAGGTCACGCCCGGCTTGAGCGTGTAGCCGTAGAAAGGCGGCGTGTCGACGGGCCGCGCCCAGTGCGTCTTGGGTGGGCTCAGGCCCTCGGTGTGGCAGTCGTCCAGCACGGCATGGTCGAAGTGGCCGACACGGCAGGCGACGTTGTAGCCGGCCACCGTCTGCACCAGCGCGGCTTCGGGCAGGCCGAGCTGGCGCGCCAGCTCGGGCAGCGTGTCGGCCTGCGCGCCGCGGAACACCGGCGGCATGAAGCGGCCCACGGCCTTGGCGTCGATGATGCTGTGGCCCAGCTGCCCCGGCTGCAGCGCCACCAGGCGGCCCCAGATGGCGTAGCGCTTGGGCCAGAAGTCCTCGCCCTCGTCGTAGAAGCGCCGGCCCTCGCGGTTGACCATGATGCCCAGCGAAACGCAGTCCACCCGCGTCACGATGCCGCCGTCGTACAGCGGCGCGCGCGCGTCGATGGCCACCATGTGCGCCTGCGTCGGGTCGCCGATGGCATCGGCGCCCTGCGCGATGAGGTCCTTCAGCAGCACGCCCTGGTTGAAGCGCGTGCCGCGGATGGCAAAGTTGTCGGCCGGCCATTCGCCGCGTTCGTTGCATCCCCAGGCCTCGCGCAGCCAGGCGCGGTTGCTCTCGAAGCCGCCGCTGGCGACGACGCAGGCACGCGCCGCGATGCGCTCGCCGCCCACGTGCGCGGCGACGAAGCGGCTGCCCTGCAGTTCCAGCCTGTCGACCGGCGCCTCGTAGCGCACCTGCACCCCCAGGGCCTCTGCACTGCGGAAGTAGGCGTTGACCAGCGCCTTGCCGCCGCCCATGAAGAAGGCGTTGGTGCGGCTCATGTGCAGGGTGCCGGACAGCGAGGGCTGGAAGCGCACGCCATGGCGCTTCATCCAGTCGCGGCAGGTGGCGGACGTGCGGATGACGAGCCGCGCCAGCGCCTCGTCGGTCTTGCCGGCGGTGACCTTGCGCAGGTCCTGCCAGAACTCTTCCTCGGGGTAGGCCTCGGTCAGCACGTCCTGCGGCGCGTCGTGCATGCAGCGCAGGTTGCGCGTGTGCATGCTGTTGCCGCCGCGCCATTCACGCGGCGCGGCCTCGAGCATCAGCACCGAGGCGCCCGCCTCGCGCGCCGTCAGCGCGGCGCACAGCGCGGCGTTGCCGCCGCCGACGACAAGCACGTCCCAGATCATCTCGCTCATCGGCTTCAATCGGCTTCAGTCGGGCTTGATCTGGGCTTCGCGGATGAGCTTGTCGTAGCGCGCGCGTTCGCTCGCCAGCAGCGCGGCGAAGCGCTCCACGGGGCCCGGCAGCACCTCGCCGCCGGCGCTGGCCAGGCGTTCGCGCACCTCGGGCAGCGCCAGCGCGCGCTGCACCTCGGCATGCAGCCGCGCCACCACCGGCGCGGGCAGGCCGGCGGGGCCGATGAAGCCGTACCAGACCGAGGCCTCGAAGCCGGGCCATCCGGACTCTGCGAGGGTCGGCACGTCGGGGAAGATGGGGCTGCGCGCCGCGCTCATCACCGCCAGCACGCGCAGCTTGCCGGCGCGTGCCTGCGGCAGCACTTCCAGCGCATTGACGGCCACGGCGGGGATGTGGCCGGCCAGCGTGTCGTTGATGGCGCCGGCGCCGCCCTTGTACGGCACGTGCATGAGCTGGATGCCGGCGACGCGCTCGAACAGCGCCACCGCCAGGTGCGGCGTCGAGCCGTTGCCGGGCGTGCCGTAGTTGATCGAGCCCGGCCTGGCCTTGGCCAGCGCCACCAGCTTGCCGATGGACGTCAGCTCGGAACCCGGGTTCACCGCGATGACCACGGGTACGCGGCCCACCAGCGAGATCGGCGTCACGTCGCGCGCCAGGTCGTAGGGCGGCGGCTGGTACAGCGACGGGTTGGCGGCGATGGCGTTGGCCACCAGCATCAGCGTGTGGCCGTCGGGCGCGCTCTCGATGAGCGCGCGATTGGCGATGTTGGTGCCGGCGCCGGGGCGGTTCTCGACGATCACCGGCTGGCCCAGGGCCGCCTGCAGCGGCTGTGCGATGGCGCGGGCGATGATGTCCACCGCGCCGCCGGCGCTGTAGCCCACCAGCAGGTGAAGCGGCTTGCTCGGCCAGGTCTGCGCCCGCGTCTTGGCCGCCATGCCAGCGCCCAGCAGCGCGGCCAGGGTCTGGCGGCGCGTCGGCAAGGTCGGGGCAGCGGGCAGCGGGCGCATCGGCATGTCTCCTGGGCGGGGACCGGCACTGTACCCGGCGCCGGCACCGGGCACCGCTACACTCGTTAACCCTGAACCCGCACCCGCCTGCCGCGGGTGCCGAACCTCGCCATGAGTGCCTTCAACGAGGAACGCGTGCTCAGCGTCCACCACTGGACCGACCGCCTGTTCACCTTCACGACCACGCGCGACCCCGCGCTGCGCTTCTCCAACGGCCATTTCACGATGATCGGCCTGCGCGTCAACGGCAAGCCCTTGCTGCGCGCCTACAGCATCGTCAGCGCCAACTATGAGGAGCATCTCGAGTTCCTGAGCATCAAGGTGCCCGACGGCCCGCTGACGAGCCGGCTGCAGCACATCCAGGTCGGCGAGCACATCATCGTCGGCAGGAAGCCCACCGGCACACTGGTGGTGGACTA
>CAIWPS010000697.1 GCA_903914615.1 uncultured beta proteobacterium
CCGGTATCTGCGGCCCGTTGACCAATGCCTTTGGCCCTTGGGAGTACCGCGCAGATCACTTCGTCCCGCTGCCGGGCGACCAGATGTCCCATGCCGGGAAACTGGCGCTGGTGGAAGGTGCCCACTTCACGCCCGAGGTCCAATCTCTGGTGAGAGGCCACTCGGCTTCCATCGGTGGCGACCTGGACTACACGCTTCGCGCCTTTCCGAACAATGCCCGCGCCCTGCTCGCGATGATGCGCTACGGCGACCGCCTGAAAGTTGCGCAAGTTCCCGGCGCACACTACTCGGTCGAGTGCTACTTCGTTCGCGCCACGGTTTTCAAGCCCGACGATGTCGTCGTGCGCATGCTCTTCGCCACCTTCCTCGACAAGCAGAACCGAAGAAGCGAGGCGCTGACGCAGCTTGCAGCTGCGCGCGAATGGGCCGGCGACGACCCCCTGGCCCACTACAACCTCGGGCTGCTTTACTTCCAGTTTGGTGACGCGGACAAGGCCTTGGACGAGGCGCACAAGGCCCTGGCCTTGGGCTTGCCACGGACCGAGCTTAAAGACAAGCTCGCCGCCGCCGGCAAATGGGTCGAGCCGGCCGCCTCGGCGCCGCGATAGCCGATGACTGCATTGGACCCTGGCAGCGCAGCGCCCCTGGCGCGCGACCTCGGCAGCACCGCCAACCGCCCGCCGTCGCTGGCCGTTCCTGCTGCGCTGAAGGCGCCCGTGCTGGGCTGGGACAACCTGTGGCCACCCGCAGGCGCAGGTCTGCCGGCCATCACCGACATGGCGAATCGCAGCTACACCACCAGCGGCCGGGCGGCCCTGCTGGCCGCCCTGCGGCAATTGGCCCTGCCTGCCGGCAGCCAGGTGCTGGTGCCCACCTACCACTGCCCGACCATGGTCGCGCCGATCCTGCGGGCGGGCCTGACGCCGGCCTTCTACCCCATCGACGCCGACGGTCTGCCGTCGCTGGATGGCATAAGCCATGCGCAGGCCGCAGGCGCACGCGCCATGTTCGTCGCGCACTACTTCGGCCTGCCCAAGAGCCTGCACAAGGTGCAGTCGTGGTGCCGTGAACGCGGCATGGCCCTGGTGGAAGACTGCGCGCACAGCTACTTCGGGCTGGCAGGCGACCGCCCTGTGGGCCAGTGGGGCGACTACGCCACGGCCAGCCTGTCGAAGTTTTTCCCGGTCTCGGAAGGCGGGCTGCTGGCATCGGCCACGCACCGCATCACCCCCACCGGGCTCACTGCGCCTGGCTGGCGGGCACAGCTGAAAGCGGCAGTCGACGTGCTGGAGGTGGCGCGCCGCCATCGGCGCCTTGCCGGCCTGAGCCATCTGGTGGCGCCCTGGGGCTGGCTGAAGGCGATGGCAGGGCGTACGCCACAGGCCGGCGCCGGGGCTGCGGCCGAGAACCTGCCGCAGGACGAAGCCGCGATGATGGCCGACTGCGACATGGGCCGTTCCGAGCAGCAGATCTCGGCGGTGACCTGGGCCCTGCACGCGAGCCTGCCTCGCCAGCGTATCGTGCAGCGTCGGCGCGAGAACTTCGCCGCGCTGTGCGGCCTGTTGCAGCGCGCGGCAGGTGCAGCACCGGTGGCCGCCGCGCTGCCTGACGGCGCCGCGCCCTACGTCATGCCGCTGTGGGTGGACGGCGAGGCGCGCGCCGACGCGGTGTATGCCCAGATGCGGGCGCAGAGCCTGCCGGTGTTCCGCTGGGACCGCATTTGGCCAGGCACCCCCGCCGACCCGCAGGACCACGGCCAGCGCTGGAACCGTCAGTTGCTGCAGTTGCTTTGCCATCAGGACCTGAGCGCAGCCGATGTTGCCCGATTGGCCCGACAGACCCAAGACATCCTTGGCCGCTGCTGAATCACGGCCCACCCCTGACGCACCCATGATCTGGACACGACTGCCCGCGAGCGCCCTGAGCACCCAGCCTGACTTGCGCCGGGACTGGGACCGCCTAAACGCCGCCCGGCTGGACCTGCCCTTCCTGAGCGCCGACGCTGTGGTGGCGGCGCTGGACGCCTTCGGCAACGACGGCGCATGCCTGTTCGTCTGCCAGGCGGGCGAACAGGCAGTGGCGATGTTCCTGCTGGTGCCTGAAGGAGCCTTGCGCTGGCGCACCTTCCAGCCTTCGCAATTGCCGTTGGGCGCCTGGGTGGCAGCGC
>CAIWPS010000698.1 GCA_903914615.1 uncultured beta proteobacterium
GCGGGCAGGACAGGCCTGCGGTACAACCGCGATGGGAATATAGGTTTCAACCGACGGGATCGACCATGGACACCTTGCAAGCCCTCAGCGTGGCCGCTGCCGTGCGGCGCATCGGCAGCTTCTCGGGCGCCGCGCGCCAGATCGGCGTCACACCGGCGGCGGTGGCGAAGCAGGTGGCGCAATTGGAGGCCAGCCTGGGCCTGCGCCTGTTCGACCGCAACACCCATCACCTCGCCGTCACCGAGGAAGGGCAGGCCCTGCTCGAAAGGGTCAGCGGGCCCATTCAGGAAGTCCAGGACGCGCTGGCCACCGGCCGCGCCGCGCGCGTGGCGCGCGGCGTCGTCAAGGTCTCGGTGCCCGCCACCTTCGCGCGCATGGCGATCATCCCCACGTTGGCCGACCTCCAGGCCCGGTTTCCCGAAGTCCAGGTGGACCTGAGGCTGGAGAACCGGCGCGTCGACCTGGTCGCCGAAGGCTACGACTGCGCCATCGGCGCGGCCTTGCAGCAGGACTCCTCGCTGGTGGCGCGGCCGCTGGCCACCCTGCGGCCGGTGCTGTGCGCGTCACCGGCTTACGTGGCCGCCCACGGCGAACCCCGCACGGTGGCCGAACTGGCCTCACACCGCTGCATCGTGATGCGCTCGGAAACAACGGGCAGGCTGCGCGACTGGGAACTCACGGGTCGGGGCCGGGCCCTCAGGTTCACGCCAGGCGGGGGGCTGCAGGTGACGGATCCGGAATGCGCCGCCGCTGCAGCGGTGGCCGGCTGCGGCATCGCCCTGGTGGGCCTGCACCATGTGGCCTGTGCGCTCATGGAAGGCCGGCTGGTGCGCGTGCTCAAGGACATGCATGGGCCGCGCTTCCAGATCGTCATCTACTACGCGCGGCGCAGGCTGCTGCCGCAGCGGACGCGGGAATTCGTCGACCACGTGCTGGCCACGGTCCCCGCCACGCCCGCGCTGCAGGCCTGCCATGCGGCGCGCGTGGCCACCGAGTCCGCGCCATAGAAGGTCCGAAATCACGCGCCGCGGGTTCTTGGTCCTCCTGCAGCGCCAGCCACGCCCTGAGGTTGGCGCGTGCCGCGGCAACCCGGGGCTGGTCGCCATCAAGGTCATCGTGGCCCCCCAGGACACAAGGGCCTACGCCGGCATAGAGTGGGACGATCGTCGTTCATCCTGAAGGGGTCATTTTATGTATTTCATGTTCGCTCCCAAGAAGCCCGTCGCGCTGGCTTTGTCAGCATTTGCGTTGGCCCTGTCCGCGAGCGCCTTCGCCGCCGACAGCATGCTCAAGCTGAGCGGCGACCAGGAAGTCCCGCCCGTGACCAGCATGGCCAGCGGCACCGGTACGATCAGCATCGCCACCGATGGCGCCGTCAGCGGCAGCGTCACTACCACCGGCATCACGGCCACGATGGCGCACATCCACATGGCGCCGAGCAAGGGCGCGAATGGCCCGGTCATCGTGCCACTGACGCAAAGCTCGCCCAGCGTGTGGTCGGTGCCAGTCGGCGCCAAGCTCACGCCCGAGCAACTCAAGGCCTACCAGGACGGCCTGCTCTACGTCAACGTGCATTCGGCTGAGCACAAGGCCGGCGAGATTCGCGGCGTGCTTATGCCTTGATCAAGTGAGGGCGCGGCCACAGCCGACTCCGGCTGTGGCGCGTGCTGCGCACCAGGCAGATAGTCGGAATTCCGGCCACGCTGCGTGTGCACGAGCGACTGCCTGCACATGCGCGCTCGGCCAGGCTGCGGCGCCAGACCGGGCTGAGTGTGACAGCCTGGGTTCGGATAAGGATCTGGGGCAGCGCGCCGTTGCGTTCATGAGAGCCTGCGGACTGAAGGGCAGCTTTCAAGTGCTGCAGCTACGAAGCTGTTGGACAGCATTAGGTCGCAACGGCCTGTCGAGCGGATCAGCAGCAATCATTCGGCAGCGAACCTGTGAAAGTCGTCCGGCGGCAAGTCCCAACGGCCGCTGTCTCAAACGTCCATGTCGGGAACCGCTTCGACCCGAGTGAATTTCCTGGGTGATCCAGTCACCAACTGCCGCGGATGCGCAGAGTGCATCACCCACGCCGCCCGTTGATACCAACACGGGCGCACCTGATACCGAAAGTGATACCAATCGACGTGCGACAGCATCCCGCGTTTCGCGATTGCCTCGCAACACCGCTTTGCGCGTGACAAACCCGCCCGCTCGCTGCTAGTCTTCGCGCCATGGTCTCTCGCCTCATACCGACCTCGCCCTTCGAGCACAGCACCCTGGTCGCCATGACCGCCGTGCTGCACTGCTTCGGCGGGGTGAGCGTGCGCCA
>CAIWPS010000699.1 GCA_903914615.1 uncultured beta proteobacterium
CCGGTCCACCTGCACGCGCGCACGCTGTTCGGCGGCCAGGTCACCCAGGGCGAGGGCGACCAACGTGTCGACGTCGCAGTCGCGCGGCTCGGCGCGGTCGGGGCCGGCGAGCAGCGAGGCCACGGCCAGCATGTTGTCCAGGGTGCCGATGACCCCGCCGAGCACGCTCTCGGCGCGCTGCACGCGCTGGTCGGCGGTGGTTGCGGCCTGGCCGTCCCCCGGTCGCACGGGGACGAGGGCCGACTGCGCAGACTGCAGCGCGGCCGTGGCGCTGTGCAGGGGCTGGCGCACCTCGTGGGCCAGCAGGCGCAACAGCTCCTCGCGCTCGGCCAGCCAGGTGCCGAGCTGGTCGGCGGTCTGCTCGGCACCCAGGCGCTGGGCTTCGGCACGCGCCAGCTCGGCGGCCTGCGCCAGGCCCTGGCGATGGGCGCGCTCGAGTGCCAGGCCGATGTAGCCCAGGCTGCTGAACAGGCCCGCCAGCACGCCGGCCGTGATGGCCAGCACGGCCGGGACGCCGGGCCGGTCCAGCACCTGTGACCAGACGGCTGGCGCCGCGATCCAGGTTGCGGCGCCGACCGCGAAGGCGAAGCCGGCATAGGCGCCGGCGATGAGCTTCGCGCTGCGGAGCCGCCGCCCGCGCCACAGGCTGGCGGCACTGGCCGCCAGCCAGGCTGCGCCCAGCATCTGCAGCATGCCGGTGGCGAAGAATCGCAGCCACTCGGCATGCAGGTCGGCGACGACGAAGACCGCCAGCGCCAGGCCGACGATGGCGGCGCCCAGCCGCGGCGACAGTCGCCGGCCGTTTTCCATCCGCAGCGCCGCCACACGCAACACATAGGACGCGTAGATGAGCGCGGCCGCGATGTGGATGGAGACGAGCGCGGGCAGCTGCCCGCGCAGCCCGACCAGCAGGTAGCCCAGCCCGTAGAGCATCGCGCCACCGCACCAGGCGCGCAGCGGCCCGGGGTCGTGGCGGCCGCGCAGCACCGCCCACACGGTGATAGGCATCACCACATAGACGAGGCTGACGATGCGCAGTGCCGTGGTGACGTCGAAGCGCGGCACGATCATGCGAGCGGCACCCGCGCAGCCGACCGGCCGTGTCCGGTCAGGCCGCCGCCAGGGCCTCGAGCGCCGGCAGGGCCGGGAACAGCATCGCCTGGTCCGCTGCGATGGGCCCGCCGGCGGCGCCGATCGCGGCGCCCAGCGCCTGTCCGTCCAGCGCCGGGTGTTCGCTGCCGCCGCGCGCCAGGATTTCGGTGGCCAGCGCGCGCAGGCGGCGCGACGCATCGCGCAGCCGGGTGCGGAAGCCCTCGTCGTCCAGCACGTCGGTGAGGCTGCGGTTGAGCTCGGCGAACCAGGGCACCGCGGCCTGGTCCAGCATCTGCGCCGGGTTGCGCTTCGCGCTGACCCGGCACCAGGCGCGCAGGTAGTCCTGCACCGCCTGGTTCAGCTTCTGGCAGCCGGCGAGTTCCTCGCGCAGGTGCGACAGCGAGGCCAGGTCGGCCAGGCGGCCCTGGAAGAACATCGGCGCCAGCACGCTCCAGTAGTAGGTGTAGTCCCAGATGATCTTCACCGGCAGCACCTCGGGGTCGCCGAAGAGTGCGTACTGGTCGAGGTAGAGCGTGAGCGTGCTGTCGTAGAAGGAACGGAAGATCTGCTCGTAGATCTTGGCGTGCGCGCCCAGCGGCTGGCCGGCGCGGTCGCGCGCCACGAGCTCGGTGATGTAGGTGTTGCCGATGGCGATGAAGTCGCTGCCCGGCGAGTAGAAGGGGTCGAGGAAGCGCCCCGCCTCGCCCGCCAGCGCCCAGCGCTGGGCCGAGAAGACCTGCTCGCAGTCGTAGCTGAAGCGGCGGAAGAAGGCGAAGTCCTGCAGCTTGTCGCGGCGGCGGTCGAGGTCGTCGAAGAGCCGCGGCTGGTGCCGCTGCAGCCAGGCCATCGCGCGCTCGAAGGTGTTCATGCCCTCGATGGGGTGGCGGCGCGGGTCGGCCACGATGCCCACCGAATGCGAGCCCGAGGCGAGCGGGATCAGCCACACCCAGTAGCCTTCGCCGACGAGGTGGTTGGTCGACAGCCAGCGCGTGGGCGTGATGCAGCGCGCGCGCCAGGCCGGGTCGTCGGACCAGTCGTCGATGCAGATGCGGCCGTCGATGCGGAACCACACCGCGTGCGCCGGGTGGGCGTTCTCGCGCGCCAGGCCGAGCTGGCGCTTGAGCAGCCCGGCGCGGCCGCAGGCGTCGACGACCCAGCGCGCGCGCGTCGTCTGCGGCGGCTCGCCGGGGCGCTGCCAGGTGACGCGGTGGGGCGCGCCGCGCGCGGCCTCGTCGGCGAGCTCGACCTCGCGGATCAGCGCCGTGTCGACGAAGCGGATGCCGCGTCGCTGCACCTCGTGGCCGAGAAAGTTCTCGAAGATGCCGCGGTCGATCTGCCAGCTCGGCACCGCCAGCGGCCGGCTGGCGCCGAGTTCGGTGACCTGGTCGATGTCGCGGCGGCCGTCGCTGAAGAAGAAGCGGAAGCCGAACTTCTTCAGCTGCGCGTCCATCAGGTGCTGCTGCAGGCCCAGCACGTCCTGGAAGTAGTGGGCGCCGATCTCCACCGTCGATTCGCCGACCTTGTGGCAGGCCTCGGGCACGGGGTGGGTGCGGCGCTCGAGCACCAGCACGTCGAGACCGGGCAGGCGCTGGCGCAGCTGCAGCGCCAGCGTCAGGCCGGCCAGGCCGCCGCCCATGATGAGCACGTCGGGGTCCGCCACGGGCGGGCGTGCGGCGGTGGGTGATGAGGTGCTCATACTGCGGGCATCCTGTGCGGCGGCAAGACGCGGATCATGCCGCAGGCGCTTGACGGGCGGCTGAATGCAGCGGCTGCAGCGCCAGCCGCAGCTGCAGCGATGCCGACAGCGGCAGCGCCAGCTGCGCCGGCTGCCCTTCGGCCAGCGCCTCGAACAGCGGCAGCAGGTCGGCCATGGCGTTGTCGGCCAGCGCCGCGGCGGCAGCGCTGCGCAGCGGCGGCGCCACGGCGTTGCCGCTGCGCAGCGACCAGCCCAGCGACCACGCAGACGCGGCGCTGCGGCAGGGCGCCAGCACCAGTGCCAGCCCGAGCAGGCCGCGGCTGCGGTTGACCGAGGCCAGCGCGCCGACGGCTTCGGTGTCGCACGCCACCAGCAGCACCGGCGCGCCGTCGGCGGCGCACAGGCAGGCCGCTTCGAGCAGGCCGGCGGCGCCGCTGTGCTGGGAGGCGGCCAGCGCCGTGCTGGCGGCGTGGCAGCCGCTGGCGATAGCCCAGTAGCCCGAGGCCGCGTTGTGCACCGAGTGGTGGAAGCGCGTCGGCGAGAGCAGCAGCGGGTCGGCCGCCAGGGTGCGGCACAGCGCGTCGGTGACCGCCAGGTCGCCATGCGCCGAGGTGAAGACGCTGGCGATCCCGTCCGCCGCATGGCCCGAACCGGCCAGGGCCCGGCTCGCCACCTCCAGCGCCAGCAGCACGGCGTCGGGGGCGCGGCGGCGCTCGTTGGCGGCCAGCAGCGCCGGCGCCGGCCGCGCCGCCGCGGGCGCCACGG
>CAIWPS010000700.1 GCA_903914615.1 uncultured beta proteobacterium
CGGCGTCCGCGGCGGCGGCGGCGCCGCTGGACCTGCGCGGCGCCTGCGTCTGGGGCCGGCCGGGCCGCGACCCCTACCGCGGCAGCGTCGCCGAGGCCCTGCGCACGGCGCGGCTGCCGCAGGGCGTGCAGGACGCGCTGCTGGCCAAGGTGGCCGCCCACGCGGTCGACGACCGCCTGACCATCGCCAACGGCGGCATCAGCGCCGCGCTGAGCGGCCGCGTCTTTGCCGCGCACGGCTTCGCGATGACCTACGGCCGCACGCTGTGCCTGGAAACGCGCGTGAACTTCAGCCCCGGCCACACCGAGGCCGCCGACCTGTACGAGACGCGCGACGCCCGCGGCCGCCTGTACTCGGTGATGGTGCCGCAGGTCTGCGGCAACGTGTCCTTCATCGCCGCCCAGACCCAGGGCCGCAAGACCGGGGCGCTGAGCGCGGCGGACGGCGACCTGCCGCCGCAGCTTCGGCTGCTCTCGGCGGTGGCCGGCGGCGAATCCGACGGCACGCGGTCGGTGCCCGAGCCCGGCACCCTGGCCTGCCTGGGGGCGGCCCTGCTGGCCTGGGCGCTGACCGCCGCGGCGCGACGGCGCGGCTGAGCCGGCAGGTCGGCGTTACAGCGCCAGCCGCGGCGCCGCAGCCGCAGGCGCCGCCAAGCCCAGATCGCACAGCGCCGCCTTCAGCGCCTGCGCCACGGGTGTCGCAGGCAAGGTGCCCACGGCCTGCGCCATCGCCTGGCCGTCCAGCGCGTGCGGCACCCGCCACAGGTAGCTCATGCGCGCCAGTTCGCGCCACATCGGGTGCACGATGCCGACGGCGCGGACGAGCCCCCAGGGCATGTCGCCGTGGCGCCAGCCGCGGGCCGGGCGCAGGCCGAGCTCGGCCGCGGCGCCCTCGATGCCGGCCAGCAGTTCGGCGCCGGTGCAGCTGTGGCCGGCGAAGTGCAGCACCTCGAAGGCCGGCGCCTCGTGCCAGGCGGCGCGTGCAGCGACGGCCGCGAAGCTGCGCGCCAGGTCGGGCAGGTAGGCCCAGGCGTGCACGCGGTCCAGGGGCCCCGGGTAGACGAGCTTGCCGCGGGCGATGTCCTTGACGATGGCCTGGTCGAACCAGTTGCCGCTGCCGCCGCCGTAGAAGTCGCCGGCGCGGATGACGACGCTGCGCAGCTGGCCGGCGGCGGCGCGCGAGCGCATCTCGGCCTCGAGCTCGCAGCGCTGGCGGCCCTTGACGGTGGTCGGCCGCTGCGGCGTGTCTTCGCGCAGCAGCGCCGGCATCGCGGCGCCGAAGTTGTAGACGTTGCCCGGCAGCATGAACAGCGCGCCGAGCCTTTGCGCCACGTCCATGCCGGCGCGGGCCAGCGGCAGCAGCTCGCGGTCCCAGCGCGTGTAGGGCGGGTTGACGGCGTAGACCACCGCCTGCGCGCCGGCGGCGCGCCCAGCCAGGGCGGCGGTGTCGGCCAGCGGCAGGTCGACGGCGGTAGCGCCCGCCGGCAGCGGGCCGGCGCGGCGCGCCTGCGCCAGCACCTGCCAGCCGGCAGCGGCAAACGCCTGCACGGCGGCGCCGCCGAGGCGGCCGCGGGCACCGAGGACGAGGACGGTGGGACGGGTCATGAAACGCTCCAGGGCAGTGACGATGGCCGAGAGTCTGGCCGCCGACTCGCCATCCGACAATTGCCGAAGTCTGCAAGCAAGATATACATTTCTGCATGGCAGATGCAGGCTTCGACTGGGCCCTGGTGAAGAGCTTCCTGGCGGTGCTGGACGCCGGCAGCCTGATGGGCGCGGCGCGCCGGCTGCAGGCGCAGCAGCCCACGCTCAGCCGCCATGTCGCCGAGCTGGAAGCGCAGCTGGGCACGCCGCTGTTCGAGCGCACCGGCCGCGGCGTCGTGCCCACCGCGGCGGCGCGCGCCATCGCCGACGCGGCGCGCCAGATGCAGGACGGCGCCGAGCAGCTCGGCCGCACGCTGCGGCGCAGCCGCGAGGCCACCAGCGGCACCGTGCGCATCAGCACCAGCGAGGTCGCCGCGGTGTGGCTGCTGCCGCAGGTGCTGGCCGCGCTGCGCGCCGCCGAGCCCGGCATCCAGGTCGAGCTGGTGGCGTCCAACGCCCTGTCCAACCTGTTGCGCCGCGAGGCCGACATCGCGGTGCGCATGGTGCGCCCGGCGCAGGCCACGCTGGTGGCGAGGAAGCTGGGCGACATCGCCATCGTCGCCGCCGCGCACGAAAGCTACCTGGCGCGCGCCGGCACGCCGCGCGAGCCGGCCGATCTGCTGCGGCACAGCCTCATCGGCTACGACAGCGACGCGCTCTTGCTGCGCGGCTTCGCGGCCCTGGGCGTGACGGTCGCGCGCGAGCAGTTCGCGCTGCGCACCGACGACCAGGTGGCCTACGGGCGGCTCGTCGCCGCGGGGGCCGGCATCGGCTTCGTCGCTGCCTACAACATTGCCCACTGGCCGGGCGTGCGCGCGCTGCTGCCGCAGCTGCAGATCCCGCCGCTGCCGTGCTGGCTGGCGGTGCACCGCGAGATCCGCGGCAACCCGGTCGTGCGCCGCGTCTTCGACTTTCTGGCCGCGGCCATACCGCCTGCGCTGGTGCTTCAGCCGGGCGCGCCGGCGCCGGCCGCGAAGGCCAGGACGCGGTCGGCCGCCAGCGGCGCCGCAAAGAGGTAGCCCTGGCCGTGGTCGCAGCCCATGGCCTGCAGCGCGGCCACCTCGGTGGCGTCCTCGATGCCCTCGGCCACGCTGAGCATGCCCAGGTTGGCGATCACGTTCACCGTGGCATGCGCCACCGCCAGCACCTGCGGGTCGCGGCAGAGGTCGGTGACGAAGGACTTGTCGATCTTGATGGTGTGGAAGGGGTACTCGCGCAGGCAGCCCAGTGACGAGGTGCCGGTGCCGAAGTCGTCCATCGCCAGCCGCAGGCCCATGCCGCTGAGCTCGCGCAGCAGCGCCTGGGCCTGCTCGGGGTGCTGCATGACCTCGCGCTCGGTGATCTCCAGCTGCAGCGCCTGCGCCGGCATCTCGTTGTCGGCCAGCGCCGCGCGCACCGCAGCCAGCAGCCGCGGGCCCAGCGCGAGCTGCTTGCGCGAGACGTTCACGCTCACGCGCGCCGGGGCCAGCGCGGCGTCCTCGCGCTGCCAGACGCGCCACTGGCGGCACGACTCGGCCAGGATCCATTCGCCCAGGCCCAGGATGTGGCCGCCGTCTTCGGCGACGGGGATGAATTCGACCGGCGAGACGGTGCCCAGCTCGGGGTGGTCCCAGCGCAGCAGCGCCTCGACCGAGCCCATGACGCCGGTGTGCAGGTCGACGATGGGCTGGTAGACGGCGCGCAGCTGGCCGCGCGCCACGGCATGGCGCAGTTCGTTCTCGATGTGGACGGTGCGCGTCAGCCGCGCCCGCATGGCGTCGTCGAAGACGACGTGCTGGCCGCGGCCGCGGCGCTTGGCCTCGTACATCGCGGTGTCGGCGTCGCGCAGCAGCGTCTGTCCGTCGTCGGCCGCGGACTGCCACAGCGCCACGCCCAGACTGGCGCTGGTGTGGATGTCCTGCTCCTGCACCCGGTAGGGCCGGGCCAGGGCGTCCAGCAGGGCCGCGGCTTGCTTGGACGCCGCGGCGGCATCGGCCACGTCGGCCAGCAGGGCGACGAACTCGTCGCCGCCGAAGCGCGCCAGCGGCCAGCCGCGCGGCCCGGCATGCGCGCGCAGGCGCTGCGCCACTTCGCGCAGCAGTTCGTCGCCGGCGGCATGGCCGAGCGTGTCGTTGACGAGCTTGAAGCGGTCGACGTCCATGAACAGCAGCGCGAAGCCGCCACCCCCGGCGGCGGCGCGCGCGACCAGCCCGTTCAGCGCCAGCAGCAGCCCTTCGCGGTTGGCCAGGCCGGTGAGGCGGTCGGTGCCGGCGGCGGTGCGCAGCGCATCTTCCAGCGCCCGCTGCGCGCTCACGTCCTGCACGCTCAGCCAGAGGTAGTTGCGGTGCCGCGGGTCGGTGACGCGCACGCCATGGAAGACCAGCCTGAGGCGGTGGCCGCCGCGGTGCAGGTAGTCGGCCTCCACGGGCCCGAACTGGCCGTGCGTCTGGACCTCGCGCGCCCAGTGCGCGCGCAGCGCCCGCGCCTCGGGCGCGAAGCGCTCGTGGCCGTCTTCGTGCAGCAGCTCCTCGCGCGTGTAGCCCGTCATCCGCACCAGGGCGTCGTTGACGGCGACCACCTTCTGGCGCTCGAGGTCGATGAGCTGGATGCCCAGCGACGAGAGGTCGAACAGCGTGCGCTGCAGGTCGCGCGGTGCGCTCACGTCGGTGAAGCTCGACACCACCCAGGGGCCGGTGGCGCGCCCCGGCAGCAGCGCCGTGCTGACGGCGAGCCAGCGCCGGCCGCCCTCGGGAAGATGCACGCCCATCACGAAGTCCTGCAGCGGCGCGCCGTCGCGCAGGGTGCGCATGGCCGGGTGCTCGTCGCCGGGCAGGGCCTCGCCGGCCGCATCCGTGGCCTGCCAGCGCGGGTCCAGCGAAGTCAGGCCGAAGAGTTCGTCGCGGCTCAGGCCGAGCAGGAACAGCGCGGCGGCGTTGGCGTCGATGATGCGGCCGTCGGCGTCCTGCACCACCAGGCCCACGGCGGCGTGGTCGAAGACGGTGCGCAGCTGCCAGGCGTCGAGGACACCGGTGGCGGCGAGCAGGGCGCGCAGGGGGTCGGGGGCGTTCATCGCACGCTGCCGAGCTGGGCCACGGCCTCGGGCAGGGCGTCGGCGATGTCGGCGAGCGCGGTCTGCGGCAGGCCCAGGTGGGCCGCCAGCGTGGCTGCGGCAGTGGCGTCGCTGCGCGGCCACAGGCCGCAGCCGGCTTCCTGCGCCGCGTGGTCGGCCAGCGCCAGCAGCGCGGGCAGGGCGCCCAGGCCTTGCGCCGGCGGCGCGGCTGGGGCCACGCCATGGTGTGCTGCCGTGGCCGCCACCAGCCAGGCCGGCAGCCCCCAGGACTGCACCAGCTGCGCACCGCAGGCCTCGTGGGTGGTGCCGAAATGCGCCTCTTCGGCGGCGCGCGCGGCGGCCGCGTCGCTGGAGTCGGGCGGCTCGAAGCGGGCCACGGCGGCGCTGTCGCTCTGCACCAGCAGCAGCAGGCCGATGTCGTGCAGCAGGCCGGCCATGAAGGCCTCGCCGGCCACTGCGGGCGCGCACAGTCGCGCCAGCGCCTGCGCCGCGCAGGCGACGGCCAGGCTGTGGCGGCGGAAGCTCTCGGGGTCGTAGGCATGGCCGGCGCGGGCCGGCGACAGGCGGTCCAGGCAGCCCGCGGCGGCGATGCCGCGGATGGCCGTCAGGCCCAGCAGCGCCAGCGCGCGGTCCACCGTGCCGACGCTGCCGCTGACGCGGTAGTAGGGCGTGTTGGCGACCTTGAGCACGCGCGCCGCCAGCGCCGGGTCGCCGTTCAGGCAGGCCAGCAGGCGTGCGTGGTCGATCTCGGGGTCGTAGAGCAGGCCGAGCAGCCGCGCCGCACCTGCGCCGCCACCCGAGTTGCCGAGCGCGCGCGCGGCGGCCATGCGGTCGCCTGACGGGCGACTTGCACGGGCGGTGGGGGTGGCGTTCATCGTGGGTCCCTGGCTGGGGACGGCACCCCTTTCCAGCGTGGGTGTCGCGTCCCGGCGCGGGGCCGGCCGCCGCGCTGAAGGCGCTGGCGGTCCGGTCCCGGCCTCCTGGGCAGAAGTCTGGCGCCTGGCGACGGCGGGCATGCCCGGAAGAAGGCCGGCGGCGCCGCCCTTTTCCGGCCCACGGCGCGCTCAGCGCAAGGCTGCCAGCAGGTCCAGGTAGGCGCCGGCCAGGCGCGGCGCCTCGCTCAGGCCGAGCTCGCGCATCAACGCCTCGGCGATGCGCGTGCCCTCTTCGTCGTCCTGCTGCGGGCCGAGCACGACCTCGAGTTCCATGAAGTCGCCCAGGCCCTCGACGCGGTCGAGGTGGATGCGCGTGGCGCCGGCCCGCAGCAGCCAGCGCCGCTTGCGCACGCGGCCCCGCACGCCGCAGGCGCGCGCCAGCGCCTCGCGCAGCGCGGCGGCGTCGGGCACGGGCACGACCACGTAGTCGCTGGCCTTGGCGTCCCTGCTGTCGGGGCGCTGGTAGTGGATGAGCTCGGCGCCGCAGTCGGCGAACTGGCGCAGCTTCAGCCGGCCCTGCGGCACGGCGAAGAAGGTGTCGTCCTGATCGATGAGTTCGGCCTCGCCACCGGCCACGGCGCGCGCCCGCGGCAGCAGCGCCTCGATGCTGCCGATGCGCGCCTTGATCTCGATGTTGCGCGGCATGTTGCGCGCGCCTTCAGGCAGGCGCCGCTGCCAGCTGCCGCAGGGCCTGCTCGAAGACCTCGACCGGCTGGCCGCCGGAGATGAGGTGGCGGTCGTCGATGACCACGGCCGGCACCGAATGGATGCCGGCCTGCTGCCAGAACCGCTCTGCGGCGCGCACTTCGTCGCCGTAGCGGCCGCTGCGCAGCACCTCCTGCGCCGCGGCAGGGTCCAGTCCGGCCGCCGCAGCCAGTTCCAGCAGCACGGCGGGGTCGCCGGGGTTGCGGCCCTCGCCGTGGTAGGCCTGCAGCAGCGCATGCTTGAGTGCGCGCTGGCTGCCCGACGGGCCGGCCTCGCCGGCCCAGGTCAGCAGGCGGTGGGCGTCGAAGGTGTTCCACACGCGCAGCCGGTCGCCGAAGGTGAAGCCCACCGCGGCGCCGCGCTCGCGGATGACGCCGCGGTTGTGCGCCAGCTGTTCCTCGCTCATGCCGTACTTCGCGCGCAGGTACTCGCCGGCATCGGCGCCGGCGGCGTCCATCGTCGGGTTCAGCTCGAAG
>CAIWPS010000701.1 GCA_903914615.1 uncultured beta proteobacterium
ATGCACAGGATGGGGATGCTGTCGGCAATGGCCGAGTACAGCCCGGTGATCATGTCGGTGCCGGCCGGCCCGCTGGTGCCGATGCACACGCCGATGTTGCCGGCCTTGGCGCGGGTGTAGCCCTCGGCCATGTGCGAAGCGCCTTCGACGTGGCGGGCCAGGATGTGCGAGATGGACTCGCGCTCGCGCAGCGCCGCATACAGAGGGTTGATCGCCGCGCCCGGCACGCCGAAGGCCTGGGTGATGCCCTCCTTCTCCATCACCAGCACGGCGGCCATGGCGGCCTTCATCTTTGCCATTTCGATGTCTCCTGTCGGGGGTTTGAAGATCAGTGGCCGGATGGTGGCGGCGCAGGCGGCCGGACGGAAGCCGCGGACCGGGCATTACGGTTATTCCCATTTGGAATGCGCCGGCGCGGCGTGCCTGTGTCCCAATCACGACCATGGATCGCATACAAGGTGTCAGGCTCTTCATCCGCGTGGTGGACCTCGGCTCGTTCAGCAAGGCTGCTGCCGACCTGGGCATCGGCCAGCCCTCGGCCACCAAGCTGGTGGCCCGGCTGGAAGCGCAGCTCGGCTCCCGGCTGCTGCACCGCTCGACGCATGGCGTGACCCCCACCGAGATTGGCCTGCTGTACTACGAGAAGTGCAAGCTGATCGCGCACCACGTGGACGAAGCCGAGTCGGTGGCCGCGCTGATGCAGTCGCAGCTGCAGGGCGGGCTGCGCATCAGCACCTCGGTGGCTTTCGGCCGGCGTGTGCTGGTGCCGCTGGTGATGCGCTTCATGAAGCTGAACCCCAGGCTGCAGATCGAGCTCAGCTTCGAAGACCGCTACGTCGATCTGGTGGCGCAGGGCATCGATGTGGCCATCCGCATGGGCCGCCTGGCCGACTCGACGCTGGGTTCACGCTTTCTCGGCATCAACCCGTGGGTGGTGGTGGGCTCGCCCGCCTACCTGGCCGAGCGCGGCGTGCCACGCAAGCCGGCCGACCTGGCCCGGCACGACGCACTGGTGTACAGCACCGTGCAGGGCGATGCGCGGTGGCTGTTCACCGGGGCCGACGGGCGGCTGCACCCCACCGCCGTGCGCGGCGCGCTGCGCTCGAACAACCTGTCCGCCTTGCTCGCGGCCGCACGTGGCGACATGGGGCTGGCGGCGTTGCCGTGGTACGTCGCGCACGAGTCGGTCAAGTCCGGCGCGGTGCAGCCGGTGCTGACCGAGTGGTCGCTGCCTTCACAAGAGATCCACGCGGTCTTCCCTTCGCCGCAGCTGGTGCCGGCCAAGGTGAGCGGGTTCATCGAATGGCTGCAGGGCCAGATCGGTGAGACCTGGTGGTCCGAATCCGATTGAGCGGGGCCCGCCTTGCAGGGCATCGTGCTCGCATGCCGCGGCACCTCGGCACCCCGGGCAAGGGGCACGGGCAGCGTTCGGAAGGGCGTCAGCGCAGGTAGTCGGCCTGCACCGGGTGGGCCTCGTCGAGGCTGCCGTAGTCGCGCTGCAGGTCGAAACCTGCGGGGTCGTGCGGGCGGCGCGTGACGACGACGTCGTGCAGGCACCATCGCGCCCCCGGCAGGCAGCCCGAGGCGCTGCCGTCCAGCGCCAGCAGCCGCACGCGGCCGCCGCTGCCCTGGGCCAGGGCCTGCATCGCGCCGGCGTTGGCCGAGACGTCGCCGCCGCCGCCGCGCACATAGACGGCGGTGGCCGCGCCCAGCTGGCGCAGCAGTCCGGCGTCCAGCGCATGCGCGCCGCTGCCTGCGTCGCCGTCGAGGTTGAAGTAGCGCACGCGCGCCAGGTAGGCGAGCGCATCCGGCCGCAGCGCCACTTCGTGCAGCCAGTGCTGGGCGACGAAGCTGCCGCTGCTGTGCGCCACGACCCACACCGGCGCAGCCGATGCGGGCGCGGCCAGCACCGCATCGGCGAGCCCGCCGACGTCGATGTCCTCGCGCACGTAGGCCGCGTCCGCAGGGCCGGGCACCGCGCACAGGCCCGCCTGCGCGGCACTGCCGGGCAGCTGCTCGCGCAGCGCCTGCGCCCAGCGCAGCACCCAGTCGCCCTGGGCACGCCAGCCGCCGAAGACAACGAGACCGACCTGCGCGGATGCGCCGGCCTGGCATTGCGCGGCCTGCGGGGCTGCTGCAGGGTCGGCCCAGGCCGTCGCCAGGCACAGCATGAAGGCGGCGGCCGCAGCGCAGGGCCGGCCACACGGCAGCGAAGTCGAAGCGGCAAACACGCCGCGATTGTCGTCGCGCCGACCATGCGTCGCCGCCCTCGGAGGGGTGCCTCAGAAGGGCGGTCTCAGCCCGGCCTCCCACAGCCCTTCGACCTGCTCGAAGATGGTCGCTGCCGCGACGAACTTCGACCGGTCCGTGGCCAGCTCGACCCAGACGCGGGTGTCGTGCGGGCCGGTCTCGACGGCCTGCCTGGCGCGCAGGCTTCGGTTCCAGGCATGGACCTCGGTGTAGCAGTCGGCGTGGTGCTGCAGCGTCCACGCCAGTCCCACCAGGTCGGCATAGCCTTCCTCGCGGCGCGTGCGCCACATGTCGCGCAGCAGCGCGGCCTGTTCGGCGCTCAGGCGCCCGAAGGCGCTCACTTCCTGCTGTCCCGCGGGCAGCGTGCCCCAGGTCTGCCGCAGGTGGCGCCAGCAATGGGCCAGCTCGTGCGCGGCGATGGCCTCGACCACCGGCCCCCGCAGTTCGGGGGCGATGCGGTCCAGTGTCGCCTGCGCCTCGGGGTTGCCGCGCATCGACAGCACCAGCTTGCAGCGGCCTTCGACATAGGCCATGCCCAGCGGTGATTCGCCCGGCGTGGGCTGCGGCCGCACCGCGATGTCCAGCGGCAGGCCCTGCTCGCGGGCGTAGCTCAGCACCGGCAGCGCGGCCTGCAGCCAGTGCTGTTCAGTCTCGGTGAGATCGAGGGCCGCGGCGAGCGGGCAGGCCAGCGCCCATGCGGCTGCCGCGATGGCTTGCAATGCCCTGCCCATGCGCGCCTCCAGATCCCGTTCGGGACTGGGCACAGCCTGCGCTCGCGACGGCCTTGCCAAGGCCGAAGGTGGGTGGTGAAGGCGTTGCTGTTCCGGGCGCCGGGCTTCAGCGGGGCGGCTCCGCGACGGGCATCCAGCGCCGCAGGTACGGGGCATTGCCGCCGCGCCGTGTCTTGGCGCGGCCGAGTTCGTGGCGCGCCACCGTGCGCAGGTGCACCTCGTCGGGGCCGTCGAGCAGGCGCAGCGCCCGGCCCCAGCTCCACAGCCGGGCCAGCGGCGTGTCGGGGGTCAGGCCCATGGCGCCGAAGACCTGCATTGCGCGGTCGAGCACGCGCGTCTGCAATTGCGCCGTGACGAGCTTGATGGCCGAGGCATCGACGCGTGCGGCGGCGTTGCCCAGGCGGTCCATCTTCCACGCCGCCTGCAGCACCAGCAGCCGCGCCTGGTCGATCTCCAGCCGGCTGTGGGCGATCCAGTCCTGGACATTGGCGAAGTCGCCGATGCGGCCACCGAAGGCGCGGCGTTCCAGCGCGCGTTCGCACATCAGCTCCAGCGCCAGCTCGCACTGGCCGATGCTGCGCATGGCGTGGTGCACGCGCCCGGGGCCCAGCCGCGCCTGCGCCATCGCAAAGCCGCTGCCGGGTTCGCCCAGCAGCTGGTCGGCGGGGATGCGCACGTCGCGCAGCACGATCTCGCAATGGCCTTCCAGCGCCTGGTGGTCCATCACGGGGATGTTGCGTTCGACCTGCAGCCCCGGCGTGTCCAGCGGCACCAGCGCCATGGAATGGCTGGCATGCGCATCGGCGGCACCTTCGCAGCGCGCCAGCACCAGCGCCAGCCGGCACAGCGGGTGCGCGGCGCCGGTGATGAACCACTTGCGCCCGTTGAGCACCCAGTGCTCGCCGTCGCGGGCGATGCGCGTGGCCAGCTGCGTCGGGTCGGACGAGGCCACGTCGGGCTCGCTCATCGCGAAGCAGGAGCGGATCTCGCCGCGCAGCAGCGGGTCCAGCCAGCGCGTGCGCTGCGCCGGCGTGGCAAAGCGCTGCAGCAGCTCGATGTTGCCGCTGTCGGGCGCGCTGCAGTTGAAGACCTCGGCCGACCAGGGCACGCGGCCCATGCACTCGGCCAGCGGCGCGTAGTCCAGGTGGTCGACACGCGTGCCGGGCTGGCCCGCTTGCAAGGTCGGCAGGAAGAGGTTCCACAGGCCCAGTTCGCGGGCCTGCGCCTGCAGCGGCTGCAGGACGTCCAGCGGGTAGACGCCGGCGTCGGCCCAGCGCTGCCAGTCGGCCAGCGAAGGCAGCACCAGGTCGTCCATGAAGCGCTGCAGGCGCGCCAGCAGCGCCGCAGCGTTGGGGGAGGGGGCGAA
Organism: uncultured beta proteobacterium; assembly: GCA_903914615.1. GTDB lineage: Bacteria > Pseudomonadota > Gammaproteobacteria > Burkholderiales > Burkholderiaceae_C > Rubrivivax. The sequence goes on from CAIWPS010000701.1 coordinate 4,348, forward strand.
ATCCATGCCAAGGCCATCTTCGCGCGCCGGGGGCCCGCTGGCTGTCGCCGCCGGGACGCCATGCGCCGGCCCTTGACGCAGGTCAAGCCCGGGCCCCGCATTCCGCTTGCGGACGCTACCGGTAGTGGCTAACTTCGACCTCTGCCACTAGATGTAGTGTCCGCAACGGAGACAAGATGAGCGCGATGCCCGCCGCCGAACCCAGCCACCTGATCAAGCGCGACGGCAGCATCCGGCCCTTCGACGCCGCCAAGATCGCCCACGCGCTGGAACGCGCCGGTCGCGCCACGGGCGAGTTCGGCGCCGCCGAGGCCGCCTGCCTGACCCTCGACTGCCTGCTGCCGCGCCTGGGCGCCCTGGGCGCGATCACGCCGCATGTCGAGCAGGTGCAGGACCTCGCCGAAGCCGTGCTCTTCGACGCCGGCTACCGCCGCACGCTGCGCGCCTACACGGTCTATCGCGAGCAGCACCGCAAGCTGCGCGACGCGCGGCGCACGCTGGTCGATGTCGAGGCCTCGGTGTCGGAATACCTGCAGCAGCGCGACTGGCGCGTCAACGCGAATGCGAACCAGGGCTATTCGCTCGGCGGGCTCATCCTGAATGTCTCGGGCAAGGTCATCGCCAACTACTGGCTCGACCATGTCTTCACGCCCGAGGCCGGCCGCGCCCACCGCGAGGCCGACATCCACATCCACGACCTCGACATGCTCAGCGGCTACTGCGCCGGCTGGTCGCTGCGCACGCTGCTGCACGAGGGGCTGAACGGCATCCCGGGCAAGGTCGAGGCGGGGCCGCCGAAGCACCTGTCCAGCGCCGTCGGGCAGATCGTCAACTTCCTGGGCACGCTGCAGAACGAATGGGCCGGGGCGCAGGCCTTCAGCTCCTTCGACACCTACCTGGCGCCCTTCGTCCGCAACGACGCGATGAGCTATGACCAGGTGCGCCAGTGCATCCAGGAGCTCATCTACAACCTCAACGTGCCCTCGCGCTGGGGCACGCAGACGCCCTTCACCAACCTCACCTTCGACTGGGTGTGCCCGGAGGACCTGCGCGAGCAGGTGCCGGTGATCGGCGGCGCGACCATGCCCTTCATGTACGGCGAGCTGCAGGCCGAGATGGACATGATCAACCGCGCCTACATCGAGGTCATGACGGCCGGCGACGCCAAGGGCCGCGCCTTCACTTTCCCCATCCCCACCTACAACATCACCAGGGACTTCGACTGGGACAGCCCGAATGCCGAGCGCCTGTTCGAGATGACGGCGCGCTACGGCCTGCCGTACTTCCAGAACTTCGTCAATTCCGACCTCGAACCGAACATGGTGCGCAGCATGTGCTGCCGCCTGCAGCTGGACCTGCGCGAGCTGCTCAAGCGCGGCAACGGCCTCTTCGGCTCGGCCGAGCAGACCGGCTCGGTGGGCGTGGTCACCGTCAACTGCGCCCGCCTGGGCCACCGGCATGCCGGCGACGAGCCGGCGCTGCTGGCGCGCATGGACGAACTGCTGGAACTCGGCAAGCAGACGCTGGAGGTCAAGCGCAAGCTGATCCAGCGCCTGATCGACCAGGGCCTCTTCCCCTACACGCGGCGCTACCTGGGCACGCTGCGCAACCATTTCTCGACGCTGGGCGTGAACGGCATCAACGAGATGGTGCGCAACTTCAGCGGCGATGCCTACGACATCACCGACCCACGCGGCCACGCGCTCGCAGTTCGGCTGCTGGACCATGTGCGCGAACGCATGGTCGCCTTCCAGCAGGAGACCGGCCACCTCTACAACCTGGAGGCGACGCCGGCCGAGGGCACCACCTACCGCTTCGCCAAGGAAGACCGCAAGCGCTGGCCGAACATCCTGCAGGCCGGCACGGCCGAGCAGCCCTACTACACCAACTCGTCGCAGCTGCCGGTCGGGTTCACCGACGACCCTTTCGAGGCGCTGGAACGCCAGGACGAGCTGCAGCGCAAGTACACCGGCGGCACCGTGCTGCACCTGTACATGGCCGAGCCGCTGTCCAGCGCCGCGGCCTGCCGCGACCTCGTGCGGCGCGCGCTGTCGCGCTTCAGGCTGCCGTACCTGACCGTGACGCCGACCTTCTCGATCTGCCCCACCCACGGCTACCTGGGCGGGCACCACGAGTTCTGCCCGAAATGCGATACCGAACGGCTGGCGAAGAAGCGCCTGGCCGCCGCATGAGCCACTGCCAGGAGACCCACATGCAAACCACCTCCCCGCCCGCCACCCGGGCCGAGATCACGCTGCGCGACGACGAGCGCCAACGCTGCGAGGTCTGGACCCGCGTCATGGGCTACCACCGCCCGGTGGCCTCGTTCAACATCGGCAAGCAGGGCGAGTTCCACGAGCGGCGCTGCTTCGTCGAGCCTGGCCAGGGCGCCTGCGCCGGCCGATGACCGCAGCCGCCGCCGCGGCGCTGCGCATCGGCGGCCTCACGCCCTTCACCTCCATCGACCACCCCGGCAAGCTGGCCGCGGTGGTCTTCGTGCAGGGCTGCCCGTGGCGCTGCGCCTACTGCCACAACCCGCACCTGCAGGCGCGGCGCGCGGCGGCGGATGCGGCGCTGTCCTGGCCTGATGTCCTGCGCTGGCTGCAGCGCCGCGCCGGGCTGCTCGACGCCGTCGTCTTCAGCGGCGGCGAGCCCACCAGCGACCCGGCGCTGCCCGGCGCGATGGCGCAGGCGCGCGCCCTGGGCTATGCCATCGGCCTCCACACGGGCGGCCTGTACCCGCGACGCCTGGCGCAGGTGCTGCCGCTGGTGGACTGGGTCGGCCTGGACATCAAGGCGCCGCTGGCCGACGGCGCCGCCTACGACCGCATCACCGGCCGCCGCGGCAGTGCCGTGCCGGTGCGGCAATGCCTGGCGCTGCTGCAGGCAAGCGCCGCCGCCTTCGAGTGCCGCACCACGGCGCACCCGGCGCTGCTCGACGAGCGGGCACTCGGCGATCTCGCCGACGGGCTGGCCGCCGCCGGGGTGGCGAACTGGGCGCTGCAGGTGTGTCGCCGCAGCGGCGCCGCAGCAGCGCTGCCGGCGGCGCCGGCCGACTATCCGGGGCCGGCTGCGCTGGCCAGCCTGGGCGCACGGTTTGCGCGCTTCACGGTGCGCCCGGCCTGAAGACAGCCTGCAGCTCGGCCCATGCACCGCCGCGCATATTGCCGGCCACCGTGGCTTGCCCTAAGGTCGGCACACCCTCACGCCTGCCCTGCGCATCGGCCCGGCCCGCCGTCCCATCCGACCCCCCACGAGAGACCCATGCAATGAAGCCCCGACTGCCGTGCTGCGGCCCTTTCCTCGTCGCGCTGCTGCCGCTGGCCGCCGCGGCGGCCTGCCCTGCCGACGCCACGCCCCGCGCCGCCGACGTGCTGCTGACCGTGCAGCTGCCCGGCCGCCCCGTGGTGGCCTACAAGGCCGCCGACCTGGCCGCCCTGCCGCAAAGGGCGCTGACCCAGAAGCGCACGGTGGCCGCCGCCGACGGCGCCGGCACCGAACAGTCGGTCAGCTATGCCGGCGTGCTGCTGCGCGACGCGCTCGCCAAGGCCGGCTTCGCCGGCGCCACCGACCATGCCGCGCGCTGGGCCGTGATCGACGCCGTGGCCACCGACAACTACAGGGCCGTGTTCACCTGGGGCGAGGTCTACAACAGCGCCGCCGGCGAGCAGATGCTGGTCATCACCGCCCAGGACGGCCAGGCGCTGGACGCCGCCGCCGGGCCGCTGGCGCTGCGCGCGCTGGCCGACATCCGCCCCGGCCCGCGCCACGTGCGCAACCTCTGTGCCCTGCTCGTGCGGCCCTGAGCCGGGGCCGCCATCGCGGCTCAGGGCTGCGCGGCCACCATCACCGAATAGGCCTTGAAGACCGCCGTCGCCGGCGTGCCGACCTGCAGCGCCAGGGCATCGACGCCGTCGTTGGTGACGCTGGCCGTGATGGCCGCGCCGCCGGGCAGCGTCACCACCACCAGCGACGACACCGCGCCCTTCTCGATGCGCGACACGGTGCCGGCCAGCTGGTTGCGTGCCGAGAGCTGCCAGCCGCCGAAGTCGGTGACGAGCACCACGGCCGAGGCCTTGACGAGCGCCAGCGCCTCCTTGCCCTTCTTCAGCTTGAGCCGCTCGGCGGCGGCGCTGGTCAAGGTGGCTGTGATCTCGTCGCCCGACTTCAGCGCGATCGTCACCTGGGCCGAGACGGGACCGATCTGAACCGCCTTGACGGTGCCGGCGAACTGGTTGCGCGCGGTGGTCTTCATGGACATCCTCCTGAGCAGCCCCTTCAGGGCCGCAAGTTGCGAAAGCTCGGCTTCCTGCGCCTGCAGGAAGGCGCGATGGCGCAGCTGCAGCGCCTGCCAGGCGTCGAGCAGGGCGCGGGCCGCCGGCGTCAGGCTGGTGCCGCCGCCGCCGCTGCCGCCGGTGGTGGTCTGAAGCAGCGGTTCGTTGGCCAGGTTGCAGGCCGTCTCCAGCATGGTCCAGGCACCCTTGTAGCTGAGCCCGGCGGTGCGCGCGGCGCGGTTGATGGAACCGGTCTGCTGCAAGGCCTGCAGCAGCGCGAAGAAGCGCGCGTCCAGCCGCCCGGCGACCTTGAGCTCGCCGCCGAGCAGGGTGCCGTCGTGGACGGGCGCCTTCATTCCATCAAGGCCACGGTCTTCACCTGCGCCCACACCGGCAGGCCGGGCGCCAGGGCCAGCGCGTGCGCCGAACGGCGCGACAGGCGCGCCAGCAGCGGCACGCCGGCGCCATCGGCCGCCCCCCGGCCGACGTGCACCCGCACCAGTGCCAGCGCGGGGTGGCCGTCGTCGGCGATGGCCTCCACGGTGCCGCGCAGCTGGTTGGCGATGCTGGTGCCGGTCTGCGGCGAGCGCGTCAGGCTGACATCGCGCGCCAGCACGCGCAGGCGCAGGCGCGTGCCCAGGGCCTGGCCGGGGTCGCGCGCCCACAGGCTGCAGGCGGCATCCACGACGTCCAGCCGCGCCAGCTGCCATTGCGCGTCGCGCTCGCCGACGCGGGCCTGCAGCACCACGCCGGCGTCCTCGCCCAGCGGCAGCGGCAGGTCCAGCCGGGCCAGGGTGTCGGCCAGCGGCCCCGCCGCGGCGACGCGGCCGGCGTCCAGCAGCACGATGTGGTCGGCCAGCCGCGCCACCTCGTCGATGGCGTGGCTGACGTAGACGATGGGCACGGCCAGCTCGTCGTGCAGGCGTTCCAGGTAGGGCAGGATCTCGGCCTTGCGCGCCGCGTCCAGCGCGGCCAGCGGCTCGTCCAGCAGCAGCAGGCGCGGGCTCGTCGCCAGCGCGCGGGCGATGGCCACGCGCTGGCGCTCGCCACCCGACAAGGTGGCCGGCCGCCGCGCCATCAGCGCGCCGATGCCCAGCAGGTCCACCGCCTGGTCGAGGGCCACCCGGCGCAGGGAAGGGGCGACGCGGCGCAGCCCGTAGTCGAGGTTGCGGCGCACGTCCAGGTGCGGGAACAGCGCCGATTCCTGGATCACGTAGCCGATGGCGCGGCGGTGCGTGGGCACGAAGAGGCCGCGGCTGTCGTCCTGCCAGACCTCGTCGCCCAGTGCCACCCGGCCGGCCGCGCGTTCCAGGCCGGCGAGGGCGCGCAGCACCGTGGTCTTGCCGCAGCCGGAAGCGCCGAACAGCGCGCTCACGCCCCGGCCCGGCAGCGCCAGCGCCACGTCGAGCGTGAAGCCGGGCCGCGGCAGGTGCAGGCGGGCCTCGATCATCGCGGCGCCAGGCCTTCGCGCGGCGCGCGGTTGAGCACGTGCAGCAGCACCAGCACGCCCAATGCGAACAGCAGCATGCCGCCGGCCAGGCGGTGCGCAGCCTCGAACTCGGAAGCCTCGACATGGTCGTACAGCGCCACCGAGAGCACGCGCGTGCGGTCGGGGATGTTGCCGCCGATCATCAGCACGACGCCGAATTCGCCCACCGCATGCGCAAAGCCCAGCACGCTGGCGGTCAGCAGCCCCGGCCGCGCCAGCGGCAGCGCGATGCTGAAGAAGCGGTCCGCTGGACCGGCACGCAGCGTGGCTGCGGCCTCCAGCGTGCGTTCGGGAATGGCCTCGAAGGCCTGCTGTAGCGGCTGCACGACGAAGGGCAGCGAAACCAGCACCGAAGCGACCACCAGGCCGCTGAAGGTGAAGGGCAGCCGCCCCAGCCCGAGCGCCTGCGTGAGCTGCCCCACCGCGCCCTGCGGCCCCATCAGCAGCAGCAGGTAGAAGCCGACGACGGTGGGCGGCAGCACCAGCGGCAGCGCCACCACGGCCGCCCACAGCGGCTTCAGGCGCGTGCGCGTGCGCGCCAGCCACCAGGCCAGCGGCGTGCCCAGGGTCAGCAGCAGCAGGGTGCTCAGGGCGGCCAGCGCGGCGGTGAGCCGCACGGCGCCCCAGTCGGCGCCGGTCACGGCTTGCCGCTGGCGTGGCCGTAGCCGTAGATCTGGATCACGGTCTTCGTCGGCTCGGCCTTCAGCCAGTTCAGCAGCGCCAGCGCGGCGGGGTTCTTCTCGCCGGCCTTCAGCAGCACCGCGTCCTGCCGCAGTTCGCGGTACAGCGCCTGCGGCACCAGCCAGTACGAACCCACCAGCGGCTTGCCCGGCACCAGCAGCTGCGACAGCGCGACGAAGCCGAGTTCGGCATTGCCCGTGGCCACGAACTGGTAGGCCTGGGCAATCGACTCCGCGGTGACGAGCCTGGGCGCCAGCGCATCGGCCAGCCCGCGCGCCTTCAGCACCTCCAGGCCGGCGGCGCCGTAGGGCGCGATCTTCGGGTTGGCGATGGCGATGTGCGCGAACTTGCCCGAGCCCAGCACGGCGCCCTGATCGTCGACATAGCCCGGCTGCGCGCTCCACAGCGCCAGCTTGCCGATGGCGTAGGTGAAGTTGCTGGCGGGCACGGCCAGGCCCTCGGCGATGAGCTTCCTCGGCGTTTCCTCGTCGGCGGCGAGCAGCACCTCGAAGGGCGCGCCGGCGGCGATCTGGGCGTAGAACTTGCCGGTGGCGCCGGCCGAGATCTTCAGCGTGTGGCCGGTGGCCGCGGTGAAGCCTTCGGCGATCTGCGCCAGCGGCGTCGCGAAATTGGCGGCCACCGCCACCTGCACCTCGCCCGCCTGGGCCGCCGCGTGAAGGGCGAAGGACAGCAGCAGCAGGCGCAGGCGTGGGATGGTCATGGAAGGTCCTTGCAAGGGCGGATCGGAGCGCGAGCGCGACCGGCCCCGCGTGCGGTTTGTCGAGTTTACGACGAAGCGTTATCTAGTTCAGCACATAACGCCTTGAATGCAAGAGGCAGGCCAGGCCCCGCGACCACCCGGGACGGTCCATGCCGCGTGAAAACGAAGGTGGTGGCGCAGCCGCCGCCTCCGGGCATGCGTGCGCTGGGCATCGCCGCCATGTCGCAACCGCAAAGCCTTAGGATGCGGGCCACAGCGCAGGTGCACAGGCCCCGGCCCGTGAAGCCCGGCGCAAGCGGAGGGAGTCCACGATGACGGACAGGCGTGCGCCCGGCGGTGTTGGCAGGCTGCGCTGGGCCTGGGTGGCGGCCTTGGCGCTGGCGATGCCGATGGCCGCCGGCGAGACGCTGCTGGAAATGCTCAAGCGCAAGGCCGACGAGCACCGCAACGCGGCGCCGCCCGCGCCGCCGGCCGCGGCCGAGGTCATCCTGGGCCGCGACCCGGCCAGCCTGCAGCGCATCTTCGCCCGCGGCACCGTCAGCGGCACCGAACTGGCGGTCGAGCTGACGGCCATCCGCGCGCGCAAGTGGGCGCGCAACCGCGAACCCCAGGCCAACGAGCTGATCGGCATCACCGAGGCCGAAGCCGCCGCGCCCGCGCCCGGCGCGCTGCCCGAGCTGGACCTCAAGTTCCTCGGCCGGCTGGCGCAGGACAAGGCGCTGCGCCGGCTCGAGTCCAGCCTGCCCAGCCAGTTCGTGCTCAGCGCGAAGTCGCTGCAGGACTACCTGCGCTTCCTCATCGACGACCCGCGCGGCATCGCCGGCGAGTCGCTGAAGCTGGCCGTTCCCGACAAGCTGACGGTGCCGCAGATGCAGCGCGCGCTGACGATGGCGGCGATGATCGTGGCCGCGCGCGCCACCGGGCGCGTGCTCAGGCAGGCCAGCGAGGACTTCGCCAGCGTCGAGGGCGAGTACCGCCAGCTCATCGACCGCCGCGAGAAGGCTGCCGCGCTGCTCTTCGAGCTGCTGGCGCGCGGCGCCGCGGCCAACACCGAGCTGCGCGAGCTGTTCTCGCCGGCCGACCTGGCCTACCTGCGCGGCGAGGTCGCGCGCATGTCGCTGGCCCAGTTCGCCAACGACCTGGGGGCGCAGAACCTGGCGCTGCGCTACCTGGCCAGCAAGGACCCGGCGGCCTTCGCCGACTACCGCGCCCAGCGCGACGGCGTGCTGGCCAGCACCCGCGGCTACCTCAAGCTGGCCGCCGGCGGCGTTGCCTTCAGCGCGCTGACGGCCATCTTCAGCCGCCAGGTGCTCATCGTCGCGCGCGGCCGCAAGGGCGGCGAGGCGCTGGCGGCGCTGCCGCTGGCGCTGATGTTCCTGGACGAGGCGGCGAAGGTGCTGCCGCTGGCCGCCGCGGCGGGCACGCAGGGCGTGACGCTGCCCTTCAAGAGCGCCCTGCGCTTCCGCGTCGTCGAGGGCGACCAGAGCACCGATGTGGCCGGTGCCGGCGACGTCTTCAAGGGCATCCAGGGCCGCGAGGCCGACGAGCTGCTGCAGGAGTCGCTGTTCCGCAATGCCTCGCTCGGCCTCCTGCACAAGCTCTACCTGTGCGACAAGGTCGAGGCCGGGCGGCTGCTCGACACCGCCGCCAGCGCCGACGATCGCGTGGCCTTCGCGCAGGCCACGCTGGCGCCGGACGCGCGCGAGCTGTCGTTCGCCAGCCTCTTCGAGCAGCCTGGCAGCGCGCGCGAGGAAGAGCTGGGCGACGAGCTGCTGCGCAGCGACCAGCGCCCGCGCGTCCAGACCGAGACCGCGGCCGTACGCGACCTGCAGCGCGCCGTCACCGCCGGGCGTTCGCGCTGGGGCGACGAGCAGCTGATGCGGCTGATCTTCGCCAACCGCGAAGGCGCGGCCGCGCAGGCCACGCTGGAGCTGGGGCCGACGCGGGTGCAGCCCATCCCGTCGGCGACCTCGGTCTTCGTCTACGAATCGCTGGTCGACAACTGCCGCGTGCTGGTCGACCCGGCGCCGGCCGCCAGGCCAGCGCCGAAGAAACGCGGCGAAGCCGACGCCAAGAGCAAGACCGCGAAATGACTTTCAACAGGAGGAAGAGCCCATGACCCGTCCACAGCCGATCCGACGGCCGCGCGTGCCTGCGCTGGCCTGCTCCCTGGCCGCGCTGGCCGCCCTCATGGCCGTGGCCGGCTGCAAGACCCAGCCGGTGCAGACGGCCGAGCCCGACCGCCACGCCGAGAAGGTGGAACCGACCAGGACCATCGCGATCAAGATGCCGCAGGGCGTCGACATCCAGGCCGTGCGCCTGATCGAGCAGGGCCGGCGCATGAAGATCTACACCGAGCTGCTGGGCATCGGCGACCGCCGCGACCAGAAGCTGATGTTCCCGCAGGCCGTCGGCGACGCCCTGGGCATGACGGCGCCGCAGGTGCGCCGCCGCTTCATGGACACGGTGTCCCGGTCCAGGCGCTTCGAGGTCTACGACGCCGGCAGCAGCGTCACTGCCGAGCAGACCGACCTCGTGCTCGACGGCATGGTGACGCAGGTGACGCAGGAGCTGCGCGCCATCGAAGGCGGGGTGCGCGTGTCGGTGACGCGGCTGCGCCTGTCGCTGCAGCTCAAGCACCGCTACGACGGCACGCCGCTGTTCCCGGCGCCGGTGGAAGTGGTGGGGCAGACCGGCGCCACCACCGGCGACCGCGTCGTCATCAGCCCGGCCGAGCGGCCGGACAACCCCGAGGTGCAGAAGCGCCTGGCGCTGGACTACGAGCGTGCGCTGCAGAAGGCCTTCGACCTCGCGGCGCGGCGCATCGACGCCGTCATCCGGCCCATGGGCAAGGTGGTCAGCGTGGACGGCAACCAGTTCGGCATGCTCGGCGGCGGCGTGCACGGCTTCCAGGGCGGCGACGAGGTCGTGGCCTTCCGCGCCACCACCCTCAAGCTGCCAGGCGGCGACGAGGAATTCGCCAGCACGCGGGCGGTGGCGGTGGCGCGCTGCGACGGCACCGGCGTGCGCAGCAGCCAGTGCACGATCATCCGCAAGGACGCCAGCCTGCAGCTGCAGGTGGGCGACCTGGTGGTGCTGTCGGACTTCTCGGCGACGGGGCAGCGCGATGACTGAGCACGACAAGGGCCCGCCGCGCGGCCTGGCCCGTCGCGGCGCCCTGGCACTGGTGGCGGCATCGCCTTTCGTGCGCGGCACCGGCACGCTGGCGGCGCTGGGCGCGGCCGTGGCGATGCCCGCGGCGCAGGCGGCGGTGCCCACCGACCGCATCACCGTGCTCTACCGCCGCGAGTCCGACAAGGCGCCCGGCCGCCTCGACCCCGCGGTGCAGGCGGCGACGCTGGCGCTGGAGTCGGAGATGATCAACCGCGGCCTGAAGGTGCTGCAGCCCACGGCCGAGCTCTACGCATTGATGGACAAGGGCCAGGCCGTCGTGGTGACCTTTGCCGAGGACGCCGGCTTCTCGATGGTCTTCTCGGCCTACCGCGACCTGCGCCCTTCGCCGGGGCAGGACGGCGGCGTGGCCGAGGTGCGGCTGCAGGCGCGCGTCTTCGTCGGCCGCCACGTCCTCGTCGCCGACGAGGGCCGCGGCCAGATGTACACGCGGCTGGACCCCGAGACGCGCGAGTTCGGCGAACGGCGGGCGATGGAACTGGCGGCCCGGCGCGCGGCGGCCGACCTGTCGACCAAGGCCGTGCAGCGGCTGCGGGCGCTGAGCCAGGCCGACATCGACGCGCTCGTGCCGCGGCCGGGCAGCACCACCACGGGCAGCGAACTGGCCCCGCCGCCTGCCGCAGCGCCGACGCCAGCGCCCATGCCGGTGCCCATGCCGGTGCCCATGCC
>CAIWPS010000702.1 GCA_903914615.1 uncultured beta proteobacterium
GCCACCGAGTCCAGCAGCGCCAGGTCGTCGGGCCGGCCCTTGCCATGCTCGATGCGGTCGACCATGCGCCACAGCCAGCCCGTGCCCTCGCGGCAGGGCGTGCACTGGCCGCAGCTTTCGTGCTGGTAGAAGTAGCTCAGGCGCAGCAGGCTCCTGACCATGCAGCGGGTGTCGTTCATGACGATGACGGCGCCGCTGCCCAGCATCGAGCCGGCCTTGGCGATGGCGTCGTAGTCCATCGTCAGGTCCATCATGATCTTCGCCGGCAGCACCGGCGCCGACGAGCCGCCCGGGATCACCGCCTTCAGCGCACCGCCCTTCACGCCGCCGGCCAGCTCCAGCAGCCTGGAAAACGGCGTGCCCAGCGGGACCTCGAAGTTGCCCGGCTGGTTGACGTCGCCGACGACGCTGAAGATCTTGGTGCCGCCGTTGTTGGGCTTGCCGCATTCCAGGTACTTCTGGCCGCCGTGGTTGATGATCCACGGCACCGCGGCGAAGGTCTCGGTGTTGTTGATCGTCGTCGGCTTGCCATACAGGCCGAAGCTGGCCGGGAACGGCGGCTTGAAGCGCGGCTGGCCCTTCTTGCCTTCCAGGCTTTCCAGCAGCGCCGTTTCTTCGCCGCAGATGTAGGCGCCGAAGCCGTGGAAGGCGTGGAGCTGGAAGCTGAACCCGCTGCCCAGGATGTTCTCGCCCAGCAGGCCGGCGGCGCGGGCTTCGTCCAGGGCTTCCTCGAAGCGCTGGTAGACCTCGAAGATCTCGCCGTGGATGTAGTTGTAGCCGACCTTGATGCCCATCGCGTAGGCGGCGATGGCCATGCCTTCGATGACGATGTGCGGGTTGTAGGCCAGGATGTCGCGGTCCTTGCAGGTGCCCGGCTCGCCTTCGTCGGAATTGCAGACCAGGTACTTCGCGCCCGGGAACTGGCGCGGCATGAAGCTCCACTTCAGCCCGGTGGGAAAGCCCGCGCCGCCGCGGCCGCGCAGCGCGCTGAGCTTGACCTCGGCGATGACCTGGTCCTGCGTCATGCCCGGGCCGCCGTCCTGCCCCAGGATCTTCTTCAGTGCCGCGTAGCCGCCGCGCGCCGCGTAGTCCAGCAGCCGCCAGTTGCTGCCGTTCAGGCCGGCGACGATCTGGGCGCCGATGTGGCGGTCGTGGAAACAGGTTTCCTTGCCGCTGGCCTGGAACTTCGACAGGTCAAGCATGGTGGCCTTTCAGCATCGCCAGCAGCTCGTCGAGACGCTCGGGGCTCATGAAGCTGAGCATCTGGCGGTCGTTGAGCAGCATCACCGGCGCGTCGGCGCAGGCGCCCAGGCATTCGCTGGGCTGCACCGTGAAGCGGCCGTCGGCGGTGGTGCCGTAGGGCTCCACGCCCAGGCGCTTGCAGACATGGGCGAGCGCCTTGTCGCCGTCGCGCAGCGCGCACGGCAGGTTGGTGCAGACGTTCAGCTTGTACGCGCCCACCGGCTGCTGGTTGTACATGTTGTAGAAGGTCGTCACCTCGTGCACCGCGATCGGCGGCATGCCCAGGTAGGCGGCCACGCCATCCTCGGCCTCGGGCGAGACATGGCCCTGCTCGTCCTGCACGATGGATAGGCAGGCCATCACGGCCGACTGCTTCTGGTCGGCGGGGTACTTGGCGACTTCGCGGGCGAAGCGGGCCAGGGTGGATTCGGAAAACGTCATCTGTCGATCTCGCCGAACACGATGTCCATGGTGCCGATGATCGCGACCGCGTCGGCGATCATGTGGCCGCGCGCCATCTCGTCCAGCGCTGCCAGGTGGGCGAATCCGGGGGCGCGGATCTTCAGCCTGTAGGGCTTGTTGGCGCCGTCGCTGACGAGGTAGATGCCGAACTCGCCCTTGGGGTGCTCGACCGCGGCGTAGGCCTCGCCCTCGGGAACGTGCATGCCTTCGGTGAAGAGCTTGAAGTGGTGGATCAGCTCTTCCATGTTGGACTTCATGTCCACGCGCGATGGCGGCGCCACCTTGTGGTTGGCGGTGATGACCGGGCCCGGGTTGGCGCGCAGCCAGGCCACGCATTGCTGGATGATGCGGTTGCTCTGGCGCATCTCTTCCATGCGCACGAGGTAGCGGTCGTAGGTGTCGCCGTTGACGCCCACCGGCACGTCGAAGTCCATCTTCGCGTAGACGTCGTAGGGTTGCTGCTTGCGCAGGTCCCAGGCGAAGCCCGAGCCGCGCAGCATCGGCCCGGTGAACCCGAGGTTCAGCGCACGCTCGGGACTGACGACGCCGATGCCCACCGTGCGCTGCTTCCAGATGCGGTTGTCGGTGAGCAGGGTCTCGTACTCGTCGACGTAGCCGGGGAAGCGCTTGGTGAAATCGTCGATGAAGTCGAGCAGGCTGCCGCTGCGCGCATCGTTCAGCGCCTTGATGGCCTTCTCGTTCTTGATGCGGCTGGGCTTGTACTGCGGCATGCTGTCGGGCAGGTCGCGGTAGACGCCGCCGGGGCGGAAGTAGGCCGCGTGCATGCGCGCGCCCGACACCGCCTCGTACATGTCGAAGAGGTCCTCGCGCTCGCGGAAGCAGTAGATGAAGATGTTCATCGCGCCGCAATCCAGACCGTGCGCGCCCAGCCACAGCAGGTGGTTCAGCAGCCGCGTGATCTCGCTGAACATGACGCGGATGTACTGCGCACGCTCGGGCACGTCCACGCCCAGCAGCTTCTCGATGGCCAGGCAGTAGGCGTGCTCGTTGCACATCATCGAGACGTAGTCCAGCCGGTCCATGTAGGGCAGGGCCTGGATGAAGGTCTTGCTCTCGGCGAGCTTTTCGGTGGCACGGTGCAGCAGGCCGATGTGCGGGTCGGCGCGCTGGATGACCTCGCCGTCGAGTTCCAGCACCAGGCGCAGCACGCCATGCGCCGCGGGATGCTGGGGACCGAAGTTCAGCGTGTAGTTCTTGATGTCGGCCATGTCAGTGCAAGCCGCCGTAGTTGTCTTCGCGGACCACGCGCGGCACGATCTCGCGCGGCTCGATGGTCACCGGCTGGTAGATGACGCGCCGGCTCTCGGGGTCGTAGCGCATCTCGACGTTGCCGGTGGTCGGGAAGTCCTTGCGCATCGGGTGGCCGATGAAGCCGTAGTCGGTGAGGATGCGGCGCAGGTCGAGGTGGCCTTCGAAGAGGATGCCGAAGAGGTCGAAGGCCTCGCGCTCGAACCAGTTGGCCGAGGTCCAGAGGTCGGTGACGCTGTCGACCGCGGGCAGCTCGTCGTCGGGCGCGTAGACCTTCAGCCGCACGCGCCAGTTCAGCGACACCGACAGCAGGTGCGAGACGACGCAGTAGCGCCGGCCTTCCTGCGGCTCGTTCTTGTAGTCGGAATAGTCCAGGCCGCAGAGGTCGACGAGCTGTTCGAACTTCAGCGACGGGTCGTCGCGCAGGATCCGTGCTGCATCGTGGTAGACGCTGGCGTGCACGGTGACCGTGATCTCGCCGCGGTCGCGCACCAGCGCCACCAGCTTGGCGCCCAGGGCCGCCTGCAGCGCCGCTTGCAGGGTGTCGAGTTTCTGCGTCATCTGGCGATGGTGTTCTCGCGCCGGATCTTGGCCTGCAGCTGCAGGATGCCGTACAGCAGCGCCTCGGCGGTGGGCGGGCAGCCGGGCACGTAGACGTCCACCGGCACGATGCGGTCGCAGCCGCGCACCACCGAGTAGCTGTAGTGGTAGTAGCCGCCGCCGTTGGCGCACGAGCCCATGCTCAGCACCCAGCGCGGCTCGGCCATCTGGTCGTAGACCTTGCGCAGGGCCGGCGCCATCTTGTTGCACAGCGTGCCGGCGACGATCATCAGGTCGCTCTGCCGCGGGCTGGGGCGAAAGAGCATGCCGAAGCGGTCGATGTCGTAGCGCGCCGCGCCGGCGTGCATCATCTCCACCGCACAGCAGGCCAGGCCGAAGGTCATGGGCCACAGCGAACCGGTCTTGGACCAGTTGATGAGGGTGTCGATCTTCGTCGTGACGAAGCCTTCCTTGAGTACGCCTTCGATGCCCATGGCCGATTACTCCTGCTGGACCCGCTGCATGACGTTCATTCCCAATCGAGCGCACCCTTCTTCCACTCGTAGATGAAACCCACGACCAGGATCGCGAGGAAGATCATCATGGCCCAGAAGCCTGACGCCCCGATGTCGCGCAGCGCCACCGCCCATGGGAAGAGAAAGGCGATCTCGAGGTCGAAGAGGATGAACAGGATGGCCACGAGGTAGTAGCGCACGTCGAACTTCATGCGCGCGTCCTCGAAGGCCTCGAAGCCGCATTCGTAGGGGCTGTTCTTGGCGACGTCCGGGCGGTTGGGGCCGAAGGCGAATCCGATGAGCTGCGGCGCCACGCCCACCGCCACACCGACCAGGATGAACAGGATCACGGGCAGATAGGCTTGGATATCCATGGCAGGTCAGTCTGCTGTCAGGTCGTTTCAGGTCGCAAAAAAGCGCGCCTAGCGCACCGCGAACATCGCGGCGACTGGGGCGCGCCCGTACTTCGCATCAAGCGCCTCGGCACTGCGGTGGGGCAACATCCTGCGAGCTTTTGGTGCCGACGGCGAGACTCGAACTCGCACAGCTTTCGCCACTACCCCCTCAAGATAGCGTGTCTACCAATTTCACCACGTCGGCACGACGTCAAAACGCTACGCAGGCTGCCCGGTTTGCTTGTGGAATCAGCCCCTCCGAACAGCCAACAATTCTAGCCCGAAAACCTCGGGGTTTCCCTCGGCCGGTGGGCTACTTCGGCTGGGCCGAAGAGGCGGCCAGGGCCGGCGCGGCGGCGGGCGCCGTGCCAGGGATGGCGCCCGGCTGCGGCGCGGCAGCCGCCGGCGCGCTGGCCGCGGCGGCAGGCACCGGTCGGTCGAGCACGCTGCTGCCGCCGGCGCTGCTGGCGCGCCCGCTGCCATTGGTGCCCAGGTAGGCCAGCGCCAAGGTGCAGACGAAGAACACCGTGGCCAGCGCCGCCGTCGAACGCGACAGGAAGTTGGCGCTGCCGCTGGCCCCGAACAGGCTGCCCGAGGCGCCGCTGCCGAACGATGCGCCCATGTCGGCGCCCTTGCCGTGCTGCAGCAGCACGAGGCCGATCATGGCCAGCGCCGACAGCAGCTGAACCGCCAGGATGAGGGTCATCCATATTTGCATGGTGTAAGGACTCCGGGATATCGATTCAGTGGGAAGCGCGGCCGCGGCTTGCGCTCAGTGCGCCGCTCGACATATCGCGATGAAGTCGGCGGCCTTCAAGGAAGCGCCGCCGATCAGCCCGCCATCGATGTCGGCCTGGGCAAACAGCGTGGCGGCGTTGTCGGGCTTGACGCTGCCGCCGTAGAGGATGGTCATGGCCGCGCCATGCCCGGTGGCCGCCTGAAGCTGCGCCCGCAGCACCGCATGCACGGCCAGCGCCTGCTCGGGGCTGGCGGTGCGGCCGGTGCCGATGGCCCAGACCGGTTCGTAGGCGACGACCATCTCGGCCGCGCAATGCGCCAGCCTGGTGATCACGGCCGAGAGCTGGCGCTTGACCACGGCCTCGGTCTGCCCGGCGTCGCGCTCGGCCAGGGTCTCGCCGACGCAGACGATGGGCGTGACGCCGCGGGCCAGCGCCGCCTGCGCCTTGGCGGCCACCAGCGCGTCGGTTTCGGCGTGGCAGGCGCGGCGTTCGGAGTGCCCGACCAGCGTGTAACGGCAACCGCATTCGGCCAGCATGGCGGCCGAGATCTCGCCGGTGTAGGCGCCCTGCTCGTGCGCCGAGACGTCCTGCGCGCCCCAGCGCAGATCGCTGCCGGCCAGCGTCGCCGCGGTCTCGTTCAGGTAGATGCTGGGCACGCACACCGCGACGTCGGCGCGATAGGGACGCCCTGCCAGCAGGGCCGCCAGCAGCTCGGCATTGGCCGGGCGGCTGCCATGCATCTTCCAGTTGCCCACCACCAGCTTGCGTCTCATGGCCTGGCTCCTCAGACCCAGCTCAGCACGATCTTGCCGACATGGGTGCTCGACTCCATCAGCGCATGCGCCGCCGCCGCCTGCGCGGCCGGGAAGACCTGGTGGATGACGGGCTTGACGCGGCCGGCTTCCAGCAGCGGCCAGGCCTGGGCCTTGAGCTGCTGCGCCAGCACGGTCTTGTAGGCCACGCTGCGCGGCCGCAGCGTCGAGCCGGCGATGGCGACGCGCTTGCGCAGCAGCAGCCCGGCGTCGATCTGGCTCGACGTCCCGCCCTGCACGGCGATCACGGCGATGCGCCCGTCTTCCGCCACGCAGGCCACCTCGCGGCCGAGATAGTCGCCGGCGACCATGTCCAGCACCACGTCGGCGCCCTTGCCGCCGGTCAGGCGCTTCACCTCGGCGGCGAAGTCCTGGGTGCGGTAGTTGATGGCGTGGTCGGCGCCGATGGCCACGCAGGCGGCGCACTTCTCGTCGCTGCCCGCCGTGACGATGACCCGCGCGCCCAGCGCCTTGGCGAGCTGGATGGCGGTGACGCCGATGCCGCTGCTGCCGCCCTGCACCAGCAGCGTCTCGCCGGCCTGCAGACGGGCGATGAGGAAGACGTTCTGCCAGACGGTGAAGAAGGTCTCGGGCAGGCTGGCCGCCTCGACCATCGTCAGGCCCTTGGGCGCGGGCAGGCATTGCCCGGCCGGGGCGACGCAGTACTCGGCATAGCCGCCGCCGGCGACGAGCGCGCAGACGGCATCGCCCAGCGCCAGACCGGCCGCAGCCAGGTCCGCCGGCGCGCCCGCGGCCACCGTGCCGGCGACCTCCAGGCCCGGCAGGTCCGAGACCCCCGGCGGCATCGGGTACAGGCCCTTGCGCTGCAGCACGTCGGGCCGGTTCACGCCCGAGGCCTGCACCGCGATCAGCAGCTCACCCGGCCGGGCTTCGGGCTGCGGCCGCTCGCACGGCTGCAGCACCTCGGGCCCGCCCGGTGCGGTGATCTCGATGGCGCGCATGGCCCGCGTCACTCGGGCTGCTTCGGCGCCTCGTCGGCCACCACGGCCGCGACAGGCGCCGCCGGGGCATCGTGCCCGCCTTCGGCCGGCGCCGCGTCACGGCGCGGGCGGTCGTCACGGTCGCTGCGCTCGCGGCGCGGACGGTCGTCGCGGTCGCGGCGCGGCGGGCGGTCACCGCGCGGCTCGAAACGCTCCTCGACGTAGCCTGCAGGGCGGTCGAGCAGCGCCTTCATGCTCAGCTTGATGCGGCCCTTCTCGTCGGTCTCCAGCACCTTGACCTTGACGACCTGGCCTTCCTTGAGGAAGTCCTCGACCTTCTCGACGCGCTGGTGCGCGATCTGGCTGATGTGCAGCAGGCCGTCCTTGCCGGGCAGGATGTTGACGAGGGCGCCGAAGTCCAGGATCTTGGTGACCGGGCCTTCGTAGACCTTGCCGATCTCGGCCTCGGCGGTGATCTCGGCGATGCGCTTCTTGGCGTGCTCGGCCTTGTCGGCATCGACGCTGGCGATGGTGATGGTGCCGTCCTCGCCGATGTCGATGGTGCAGCCGGTCTCTTCCGTCAGCGCGCGGATCGTGGCGCCGCCCTTGCCGATGATGTCTCGGATCTTCTCCGGGTTGATCTTCATCGTGTACAGGCGCGGTGCGAAGACGCTGACCTCGGTCTTGGCGCCGCCGACGGCTTCCACCATCTTGCCCAGGATGTGCAGCCGCGCCTCCTTGGCCTGCGCCAGGGCGACCTGCATGATCTCCTTCGTGATGCCCTGGATCTTGATGTCCATCTGCAGCGCGGTGATGCCGGTGGTGGAGCCCGCCACCTTGAAGTCCATGTCGCCGAGGTGATCCTCGTCGCCCAGGATGTCGGTCAGCACGGCGAAGCGGTTGCCTTCCTTGATCAGGCCCATCGCGATGCCGGCCACGTGCGCCTTCAAGGGCACGCCGGCGTCGAGCAGGCTGAGGCAGCCGCCGCAGACGCTGGCCATCGACGACGAGCCGTTGCTCTCGGTGATTTCCGAGACCACGCGCAGGGTGTAGGGGAAGTCTTCCTTGCTCGGCAGCACCGCGATGAGCGCGCGCTTGGCGAGGCGGCCGTGGCCGATCTCGCGCCGCTTCGGGCTGCCCACGCGACCCGTCTCGCCGGTGGCGAAGGGGGGCATATTGTAGTGGAGCATGAAGCGGTCTTCGTAGTCGCCGGCCAGCGCGTCGATGCGCTGGGCGTCGCGTTCGGTGCCCAGCGTGGCGGCAACCAGGGCCTGCGTCTCGCCGCGCGTGAACAGGGCCGAGCCGTGGGTGCGGGGCAGCACGCCGCTGCGGATCTCGATCGGGCGCACGGTGCGGGTGTCGCGGCCGTCGATGCGGGGCTCGCCGGCAAGGATCTGGCCGCGCACGAGCTTGGCCTCGATCTCGAACAGCAGGCCTTCGACGTGGACCTTGTCGAACTCCACGCCCTCGGCCTTCAGCGCCGCGAAGACGTTGGCGGTGACGTCGCGGCAGGCCTGCGTGCGGGCCTGCTTGCTGCGGATCTGGTAGGCCGCGTGCAGCGGGCCTTCGGCCAGCGCCGTGACCTTGGCGATGAAGGGCTCGTTCTTGGCCGGGGCCTGCCACTGCCATTCGGGCTTGCCGGCGTCGCGCACGAGTTCGTTGATGGCGGCGATGGCGATCTTGCCCTGGTCATGGCCGAAGACGACGGCGCCAAGCATGATCTCCTCGCTCAGCTGGTCGGCTTCGGACTCGACCATCAGCACGGCCGCTTCGGTGCCGGCGACGACGAGGTCGAGCTTGCTGTCGGCCAGTTGCGTCTGCCCCGGGTTGAGCACGTACTCGCCGTTGATGTAGCCCACGCGGGCCGCGCCCACCGGGCCGCTGAAAGGAATGCCGCTGATGGCCAGCGCCGCGCTGCTGCCGATGAGGGCGGCGATGTCGGCCTGCACCTCGGGGTTCAGGCTCAGCACGTGGACGACGACCTGCACTTCGTTGAAGAAGCCTTCGGGGAAGAGCGGGCGGATGGGGCGGTCGATGAGGCGGCTGGTCAGCGTCTCGAGCTCGCTCGGGCGGCCCTCACGCTTGAAGAAGCTGCCGGGGATCTTGCCCGCGGCGTAGGTCTTCTCGATGTAGTCGACGGTGAGCGGGAAGAAGTCCTGCCCGGCCTTGGCTTCGCTCTTGGCGACCACGGTGGCCAGGACCACGGTGTCGTCCATGCTGACGAGCACGGCGCCGGTGGACTGGCGGGCGATCTCGCCGGTTTCCAGCGTCACGGTGTGCTGGCCCCATTGGAAGGTCTTGGTGACTTTGTTGAACAGGCTCATGCGGGTGTCTCCGATGAAGTGGGCAGCGCAATGCCATTCCAGGGAAGCCAGCGGAGGTGGCGTCTTTGGAATGACACAGCAAATGCGGCCCGGGTTTTCAAATGAAGGAAGGGGCCCGTCGCGGCGCGACAGGCCCGCTCGTCCCTCTTACTTGCGCAGACCGAGCTTGGCGATCAGCGCGGTGTAGCGTTCGGCGTCCTTGTCCTTGAGGTAGGACAGCAGGCGCTTGCGCTGGTTGACCATCTTCAGCAGGCCGCGGCGGCCGTGGTGGTCCTTCAAGTGGGTCTTGAAGTGCGGCGTCAGTTCGTTGATGCGCGTGGTGAGCAGCGCGACCTGGACTTCGGGGCTGCCGGTGTCGGCGGGGCCGCGGGCATGGGCCTTGACGACGTCGGCCACGGTGGCGGTAGCGAGAGGCATGTGAGTTTCCTAAAGGATCGTGGAAACCGCCATGCCCGGCACCTGGGAAGGACGGTGCTGGCCTGCGGGTTTCCGGTTGGACTTGCGGAACACCAGTGAAACCGACCGGTGCCGTGCTGAACCCTGTCGCAGTCGAACCTGCAGCAAGGAACCCGTGATTATAGCCTGATGGCGCCGCGCAGCCGCTGCATCCCCAGGTCCAGGCGCGCGGGGTCGCGTGAGGCGAAGCACCAGCGCAGCCAGCCCTCGCCCTCGGGGCCGAAAGCCGCGCCGGGCGCCAGGCCCAGGCCGTGATCGGTGACGAGGCGCTTGGCCAGCGCCAGCGAGTCGTCCTCGCCCTCGATGCGGAAGAAGGCGTACAGGCCGCCGGGCGGGCTGGCGACGCTGACGCCAGGCAAGGCCTGCAGCCCCGTCAACAGGCGGTCGCGGCAGGCACGCAGCCGTGCCACCAGCGCCGGCACGAAACTGTCGGCCATCGCCAGCGCGGCAATGCCGCCGCGCTGCACGAAGACGGGCGCGCAGGAGCTGTTGAACTCCAAGAGCTTGCCCGCGCCGTCCATCTGCGCCTGCGGCAGCACCAGCCAGCCGAGGCGCCAGCCCGTCATCAGGAAGCTCTTGGAGAAGCTGGCGGCGACGATGAGCCGGTCGTCGGGCGCCGCGACGTCGAGGAAGGACGGCGCCGCCGCCCCGCCGTCGAAAAAGATGCGTTCGTAGACCTCGTCGGCGACGATCCAGGTGCCGGTGGCGCGGCAATGCGCCAGCAGCGCCTGCTGCTCGGCGCGCGTCAGCGTCCAGCCCGTCGGGTTGTTGGGGGCATTGACCAGCAGCACGCGGGTGCGCGGCGTGACCGCGGCGATGAGCTCCGCCAGGTCCAGCCGCCATTGCCCGGCCACGGGGCGCAACGGCACGCGCGTCACGTGCGCGCCCAGGATGGCCGGCTGGGCGGTGAGGTTGGGCCAGACCGGGACGACGGCCACGACCTCGTCGCCGGCGTCCAGCAGCAGCTGCATCGCCAGCATCAGCGCCGTCACGCCAGAGCTGGTGACGGCAATGCGCTCGGCATCCACCGTGCCGTGCAGCGCGCTGGCATAGGCCGCGATGGCCGTTCGCAGCTCGGGCAGGCCCAGGTTGTGCGAATAGAAGGTCTCGCCGCGCGCCAGCGACTCGGCGGCGGCCTGGCGGATGGGCTCGGGCGTGACCTCGTCGCTCTCGCCGAACCAGAAGGGCAGCACGTCGCTGCGGCCCAGGCCGGCATTGGCCACTTCGCGGATCTTCGATCCCGGCAGGGTCTGGATGGCAGCGCGCATCGTGGGGTTCTCTCTCAGTCGGGCCGCGGCATGCGGCAGGTGGTGGGCTGTTCGATGGCGGCAGCGTCGAAGCGGCGCAGGGTGCGAAAGCCGTATCCCGAACCTTCGACGTCATGGGCCACGCCGGGCGCGCCTGCGCGGTCCATCACGCTGACGAGCAGGGGCTGCTGCAGCTGGTGGTCGGCGGCGCGCATCGTCGCCTCGTGCAGGCCGCCGAGCGTGCGCGGGTCGAAGCGCGCGCCTTCCAGCGCATGCGCCACGGCCGCCGCATCGGTGGAGCCGGCGCGCTCGATGGCGGCGGCCAGCATCTCCACCAGCACCTGCATGCGCACGTGCACGTAGTCCTCGCGCGGGTCGGTGAAGCGCTGGCGGAAGGCGGCATAGAAGGCCTCGGAAGCCGCGCCGCCGGCATTCGGCTGCCACTCGGCCACGGCCAGCACGCGCCCGATGCCGGCGTCGCCCATGGCCGCCGGCGCGCCCAGTGCATTGCCGTAGAAGGTGTAGAGCCTGGCGTCGCTGCCCGTCTCGCGCAGCGCGCGCACCAGCAGCGTCAGGTCGTTGCCCCAGTTGCCGGTGAGCACGGCCTGCGCGCCGCTGGCCTTGATCTTCGCCGCGTAGGGCAGGAAGTCCTTGACGCGGCCCAGCGGGTGCAGCTCGTCGCCGACGATCTCGATGTCGGGCCGGCGCAGCGCCACCATCGCCCGCGCCTGCCTCGCCAGCTGCTGGCCGAAGCCGTAGTCCTGGCCGATGAGGAAGAGGCGCTTGACGCCGCGGTCCTCGCGCAGCACTTCGACCAGCGCCGCCAGGCGCATGTCAGCGTGGGCGTCGAAGCGGAAGTGCCAGAAGCTGCAACGCTCGTTGGTCAGCGCGGGGTCGACGGCAGAGTAGTTCAGCAGCAGCGCGCGGCGATCGGGCTGCCGCTCGTTGTGACGCTCCAGCGCCTCGACCAGCGCCGCCGCGGTCGCCGAGCTGTTGCCCTGCAGCACGAAGGCCGCGCCTTCGTCCAGCGCGGCGCGCAGCAGCACCAGGGCCTCTTCGGTGTTGCCCTTGCTGTCGTGGCGCACCAGCAGCAGCGGCCGTGCACCGCCTGGCAGGCGCACGCCACCGCGGCCGTTGACGCGCTCGGTGGCCCACAGCAGGTTGCGGAAGACCGCCTCGCCGGCGTTGGCGAAGGGGCCGGACAGGCCCTCGATGAGGGCCAGCCGGATCGGCTCGGCACGGCCCTGCGCGCGCGCCAGCACAGGGGCCAGCGGCAGCGCGAGCAGGGCGCGTCGGTTTTGATTCACGTCAACGGGGGAGTCTTGAAAAGGCGGTGACCGAACGCATCTGATCGGCCTAGGCGCTGCGGTGGCGAGAGGGCCTCGAACCCCGCAGCTTGATCAACCCACGATTGTAGGAGTGCACCATGTTCCTCGTTCCCATGAGCCGTGATTCCCGCCAACTGTCGCGCCTGTTCGACGACACCTTCGAGCGCTTCTTCGGGCCGGTCGCCACGGCCGAGGACAACGCCCTGCGCAGCCCGGCGCTGGACGTGGCCGAGTCCGACCGCGCCTACACCGTCAAGCTCGAGATCCCGGGCGTGAGCAAGGAAGACGTGAAGGTCTCGGTCGAAGGCCGGCAGGTCACCGTGCAGGCGCAGACGCAGCGCCAGGAAGAGAAGAAGGACGGTGACCGCGTGGTCTACCGCGAGCGCTCGCTGCAGAGCTACGCCCGCACCTTCACGCTGCCTGCCGAGGTCGACCAGGCCGAGGCCGGCGCCAAGCTGGAGCATGGCGTGCTGACGCTGACGCTGCCCAAGCGGGGCGCCCGCGCCGCTTCGCAGATCGCCATCAACTGAGCGCAGCGGGCGCTGGCCGCGCGGACAGTTCGTCCAGCGGCCAGCGCGGCCGCACGTCGAAGGCGCCGCCGGTCTCGAGCTCGGCCAGGCCCTCTTGCAGCCGCATCGCGGCGGCCAGGGCGATCATCGCGCCGTTGTCGGTGCACAGCGCCAACGGCGGGTAGTGGACGCGCACGCCGAGCCTGGTGGCGCCAGCGTCCAGCTTCCCGCGAAGGCGCAGGTTGGCGCCGACGCCGCCGGCCACCACCAGGCGCTTCAGGCCGCTGTCTTTCAGCGCGCGCAGCGCCTTGGCCACCAGCACGTCGACGATGGCGGCCTGCGTCGACGCCGCCAGATCGGCCCGCACCTGGTCGCCCATGTGCGGGCCGAGCTTGCGCGCCTGGGTCATGACGGCGGTCTTCAGGCCGGCGAAGGAAAAGTCGAGGTTGCCGCTGTGCAGCAGCGGCCGCGGCAGCGCGTAGGCCTGCGGGTCGCCCTGGTCGGCGAGCCGCGCCAGCGCC
>CAIWPS010000703.1 GCA_903914615.1 uncultured beta proteobacterium
AGGCGCTCATGCGTTCCTCGACCTCGCTCGGCGCCATCTGGCCGTGGGCGGCGATATATTTGACTTCGGGGACAGTGCTGTGCAGCCAATCCTCTATTTCGGCCATATCGGCGATGCGCGGCACGACGATAAAGCTCTGCCCGCCGCGATGATGTTCGCGCAGCAACGCCTCGCGGCAGACGATCTCGTCCCACTCCATGACATAGGTCCGCACCGCGAGGCGATCGACCGGCGGCGTCTGGATGGTTGAGAGTTCGCGCAGGCCCGACATCGCCATTTGCAGCGTGCGCGGGATGGGCGTGGCGGTCAGCGTCAGCACGTCGACTTCGGCGCGCAGTGCTTTCATCGCTTCCTTGTGGCGCACGCCGAAGCGATGTTCCTCGTCGATGACGAGCAGGCCCAGGCGCGCGAAGCGGCAGTCGCTGGACAGCAGCTTGTGGGTGCCGACGACGATGTCGATGCTGCCGTCGGCAATGCCTTCCAGCGCCAGCTTCACTTCCTTGGCGCTGCGGAAGCGCGACAGCTCGGCGATCTTCACCGGCCACTTGCCGAAGCGGTCGACCAGGGTCTGGTAGTGCTGCTCGGCGAGCAGCGTCGTCGGCGCCAGGATGGCGACCTGCTTGCCGCCATGCACGGCGACGAAGGCGGCGCGCAGCGCGACCTCGGTCTTGCCGAAGCCGACGTCGCCGCAGACCAGGCGGTCCATCGGCTTCGGGCTGACCATGTCCTGGATCACGGCATGGATGGCGGCGCGCTGGTCGGCCGTCTCCTCGAAGCCGAAGCTGGTGGCAAAGGCCTCGTAGTCCTGCGGGCTGAAGCGGTGGCTGAAGCCCTCGCGCGCGGCGCGGCGGGCGTACAGGTTCAGCAGCTCGGCGGCGGTGTCGCGCACCTGTTCGGCGGCCTTGCGGCGCGCCTTGTCCCATTGCGGGCTGCCCAGCTTGTGCAGCGGCGCCTCGTCGGCGCTGACGCCGGTGTAGCGGCTGATGAGGTTCAGCGCCGACACCGGCACGTACAGGGTCGCCTTGTCGGCGTATTCGAGGTGCAGGAACTCCGACGCCCCTTCGCCGATGTCGATGTTGACCAGGCCCTGGTAGCGGCCGATGCCGTGGTTGATGTGGACGACGGGGTCGCCGATCTTCAGCTCCGAGAGGTCCTTGATCAGCGCCTCGACGCTGCTGACCTGCTCCTGCTTGCGCCGCTTGCGCGCCTGCGGCGTGGTCGCGAAGAGCTCGGTCTCGGTGACGAACTGCAGCGAGATGCCGGCCCCGGGTTCGTGCCAGTGGAAGCCTTCGGCCAGCGGCGTCGTCGCGATGGCCACCCGCTCGTCGCCGACCAGAAAATCCTGCAGCGAATCCGCGCTCGGCACTTTGATGCCATGGTCGCGCAGCAGCTCCAGCAGGCTTTCGCGGCGGCCGTCGCTCTCGGCCACCAGCAGCACGCGGTGCGGCGAGGCCTTCAGGTGCCGCTCGAGCAGGCCCATGGGGTCGGTGGCGCCGCGGTCGATCGACAGATCGGGCAGCGGCCGCGCCCACTCGACGGGGTCGCTGCCGCGCAGCGACAGCGTCGCATGCGGCTGCGTACGGGCGAAGAATTCCTCCACCGGCATGAACAGCGTGGCCGGCGGCAGGATGGGCCGCTCGGGGTCGTGCTGCAGGAAGCGGTGGCGTTCGCGGGTGTCGGTCCAGAAGGCCTGCAGCGCCTCGTCGACGGCGCCGTGCAGCACCACGCCGGCCAGGCCTTCGCCCTGGCCCAGGTAGGAAAAGATGGTGCCGGTGTGTTCGAAGAACAGCGGCAGGTAGTACTCGATGCCGCCGCCGGCGATGCCCTGGGCCATGTCCTTGTACAGGCGGCAGCGTGTCGGGTCGCCTTCGATCTGCTCGCGCCAGCGGGCGCGGAAGGCGGTGCGCGCGGCATCGTCCATCGGGAACTCGCGGCCCGGCAGCAGGCGCACCTCGGGCACGGGGTAGAGGCTGCGCTGGGTGTCGGGGTCGAAGGTGCGGATCGAATCGACGACGTCGCCGAAGAGGTCGACGCGGTAGGGCACGTTCGAGCCCATGGGGAAGAGGTCGATGAGGCCGCCGCGCACGGCGTATTCGCCGGGCGAGACCACCTGGCTCACGTGCTGGTAGCCGGCCAGCGTCAGCTGCGACTTCAGCTTGGCCTCGTCCAGCCGGGCCTTGTGCTTGAACTGGAAGGTGGTGCCGGCCAGGAAGGACGGCGGCGCCAGCCGGGTCAGCGCCGTGCTGGCCGGCATCAGCACCACGTCGACCTCGCCGCTGTGGATGGCCCACAGCGCGGCCAGGCGTTCGGACACCAGGTCCTGGTGCGGGCTGAAGGTGTCGTAGGGCAGGGTCTCCCAGTCTGGGAAGACCTGCACGCGCAGCCCGGGCTCGAAGAAGGGCAGCTCGTCGGCCAGGCGCTGGGTGTCGGCGGGCTCGGCCGTGAAAACCGCCAGCACGCGCTTCTCGTCGGCATGCTGGCGGCCCAGGCGCGCCAGCAACAGGGCGTCGGCTGAGCCGACGGGGCGCGGCAGCATGTAGCGCTTGCCGGGCGCGATGATCGGGAGTTGCATCGGGTGCGGGAAAAGCAGTTCGCCCCGACGCGGTTGCGTCCGGGGCGTTGGAAGCCGGATTCTAGGAGGGGTCTACCCCGCCCCTAGGCGTAGGGGTTGGGCCGGGCGCCGCAGGTGCCTAAGCTGCGCCACGGCATGAGCGACGCTGCCCGAAGGTCGGGCGTGCCGAACCCCCGTGCCGCACACCATGAAAGTGAGAGGCAGACATGGCAACCGCAAAGGCAAAACTGGTCTCGACGCGCGAACTCGGGGCGGCGATCGACAAGGCCGTGGCCCTGGCCGCGGCGCGGCACAAGATCGCCGTCGATCAGGACAACCTGATCCTGAACTGGGAGCTGATCGGCCGCACGGTGAAGCCCGGCCTGCTCAACGACGCCTTTGCCGACAGCGTCGCCGCCGAGCTGAAGAAGGGCGGCTTCGCCGTCGTTCCGGGCACGGCGCGCTGGGGCAAGCTCATCCTGTGCGGCATCTTCGAGAAGGCGCGCATCCCGCAGCTCAAGCAGTACGGCTGAGCGGGGCCGCCGATGGCCACGCCTTCCCCCTACAGCTGCCCGAGCGCGCAGCCCGACATGCACGAGGCGCGCATCTTCGGCGTTCTCTCGGGCACGGTGGATGCGCCGCGCGTGGCCTACCTGAAGCAGGAGGCGGTGATCCCGGCCGCCGCCCGGCCCGATACCGGCGGCGTCAACCCGATCGAGGCCTTCCGTTTCGCCGCGCGCTGCGAGGAAGGGCGCTGCGGCCAATACGCCGGCGGCCGCTGCAGCCTGGGCCAGCGGGTGGTGGAAGGGCTGCCGCCGGTCATCGACGCGCTGCCCTCGTGCACCATCCGGCCCAGCTGCCGCTGGCATGCCGAGCAGGGCCGCGAGGCCTGCCTGCGCTGCCCGCAGGTGGTGACGCTCATTCCGATGGGCGACGACCCGTTGAGCCGCGCCGCGCTGGTGCCGGGGTCCGCCGCCGACAGCCCGCAGCTGCGCGACCTTCGTTGAGGCCGGCCTAGTACGCGCGTATCGGCTCGCCGCCGACGATGCGCGTGGGCATGCCCGACACGCTGGCGGGCAGGTGCGAAGGCTGGCCGGGCCGCGAATAGTGCAGCACGACCATGGCCTGGCCCTGTGCGTCGCGCTCGATCCAGGCGCCGTCGACGCCGTCCAGCGCCAGCAAACGGTCGGCCACCGCCTGCGGCAGCACGTCCGCAGCCGCCGGTGGCCCGGCCTGCGGGCGCACCGGCTCGGGGTCGCCGGCCAGGAAACCCAGGTCGGCGGGAACAGGCGGCATGGCCATCGTCGGCTCCTTCGCGTGGTGCCGCAGGCCATCGCGGCCTGCGGCACGTGACCCTGGATTATCCGCCTCAGGTGTAGAGGTTGATGTCCAGCGCCGCCAGCACGTCGCCGATGCGGTTGGCAAAGGTGGTACCGCCGCCGCCCGCGAACAGCAGGCCGAGAGGGGCGCGGCGGGCGTCCCAGGTCCAGATCAGCGAGCCCGAGTCGCCACCCTGGCTGAAGTCGCCCGAGGCCGCACGCACCGACATCTGGTTGACGAACCTGCCGACGCGACCGCCGCCGTAGTTGACGTTGACGGTGACGCCGATGGCCGTCACCCGGCCCGAGGTGAGCTGGGTCGTGCGCCCGGTCTTGCCGACGTTGAGCCCCGGCACCGCGGCCACCGGCACGCTGCCGACGCGGAAGTAGTTGATGACGCCGCCGCTGACGTACATCAGCTCGCGTCGCACGCGGTCGGGCCAGGCCCAGCCGGTGGCGCAGTCGACGACGTTGTTGCCGCCGGCGAAGTTGATGGGCACGAAGCGCTCCAGCACCGCCACCTGGTCGGCCGGCGAGTGGCCGCCGTCGAAGGGGCCGGGCTGCACGATGGCGGCGCCCAGCGGGCCGGCGTTGACGTTGGCCAGCACGTGGTTGTTGCTCAGCACCATGAGCCGGCTGTTGCGCGGCGCGCTGCGCCCCACGGCCAGGCAGCCCTGGGTGCCGGCGGTGATGCTGACGTGGCCGATGCTGATGCCGCCGGGCGAGGGCCGCAGGCGCATGCGGTGCTGGAAGGCGTCGACGATGCCGGTGCGCACGACGTGCAGCGGAAAGTCGCTGGCAGCCAGTGCCTGCACGCCCGCGGCCGAGGCCAGCCGGGCCCGCGTCTCGCCGTGCGCTTCAGGCTCGATGGTGTAGACCTCGAGCACCGGGTCGCCGGGCACGCCGCCGGCGGCACCGCCCTCGCCCAGGCCGATGCCGACGCCGACGATGTTGGCGTCCATCGCCGCCTGCGACTGCAGGCCGCCGCGTTCGCCGGCCAGGCCGGCGAGCAGCTTCTCGATCTCGGCCTTGGCTGCGAGCAGCTGGCCGTCGACGCCGGCC
>CAIWPS010000704.1 GCA_903914615.1 uncultured beta proteobacterium
GACATCTCGATGACGCCGCTGTTCGACCAGTCGGTGTTCGTCAAGGCCGCCGTCAAGGGCGTGGTGGTGGAAGCGCTGATCGCCGCTGCGCTCACCGCGGCCATGGTGCTGCTGTTCCTGGGCAACTGGCGCAGCACCTTGATCATCGCGCTGACCATCCCGCTGTCCATCCTGGCCTCCATCCTCGTGCTCAAGGCCCTGGGCGAGACGCTGAACCTGATGACGCTGGGCGGCCTCGCGCTGTCGGTGGGCATCCTCGTAGACCAGGCCATCGTGACGATCGAGAACATCGAGCGCCACCTGCACATGGGCAAGGCCATCGGCCCCGCCATCGAGGAAGGCGCGGGCGAGATCGGCGTCGCCGCCTTCGTCTCCACGCTGTGCATCTGCATCGTCTTCGTGCCGATGTTCTTCCTCTCGGGCGTGGCGCGCTTCCTCTTCGTGCCGCTGGCCGAGGCGGTGGTGCTGGCGATGATCGCGTCCTACTTCCTCTCGCGCACGCTGGTGCCGACGCTGGTGCTTCTGCTGATGGGCAAGGCGCACGGCGAACCGAAGGGCAACTCGCTGCTGCAGCGGCTGTACCGCGCCTTCGACAGCCGCTTCGAGCGCGTGCGCCGCGCCTACACACTGGCCTTGTCGGCGCTACTGGCGCACCGACGCGGCTTTGCCGCGACCTTCCTCGCCTTCTGCGTGCTGTCCTGCGGCCTGGCGCCCTTCCTCGGTCGCGACTTCTTCCCGACGGTGGATGCCGGCCAGATCCGCCTGCACATGCGCGCGCCCACCGGCACGCGCATCGAGGAGACGGCGCGGATCGCCGACGCGGTGGAGGCGGTGATCCGCGAGGTCGTTCCCGCGCGCCAGCTTGAGACCGTGCTCGACAACATCGGCGTGCCAAACAGCGGCATCAACCTGTCGTACAGCAACGCCGGCACGATCGGCACGCTAGACGCCGAGATCCTGCTCTCGCTGAAGGAAGACCACGACCCGACGGCAGGCCTGGTGACGAAGCTGCGCGCCGAACTGCCCAAGCGCTTCCCCGGCATCGAGTTCTTCTTCCAGCCCGCCGACATCGTCACCCAGATCCTCAACTTCGGCCTGCCGGCGGCCATCGACGTGCAGTTCACCGGCAACAACCTCGACGGCAACGCGAAACTGGCGGCCGAGCTGACGCGCTCGCTGCGGCAAATTCCCGGCGCCGTCGACGCCCATGTGCACCAGCGCCTGAACGCGCCGGCGCTGAACCTGCAGATGGACCGCACGCGGCTGCAGCAGGTGGGACTGTCGGCGACCAACCTGGGGCAGAACGTGCTCATCGCCTTGTCGGGCAGCTCGCAGACGGCACCGGCCTTCTGGCTGAGCCCGAGCAACGGCGTCGTCTACAACATCGCGGTGCAGACGCCGCAGTACCAGGTGGACACGCTGGATTCGCTGCTGAACATGCCCGTGAACAGCGGCAACGGCGGCGCCGGCACGCAGCTGCTGGGCAACCTCGTCGATGCCACGAACGCGCAGCAGCCGGCGGTCGCGTCGCGCTACAACAT
This sequence comes from uncultured beta proteobacterium, assembly GCA_903914615.1. Classification (GTDB taxonomy): domain Bacteria; phylum Pseudomonadota; class Gammaproteobacteria; order Burkholderiales; family Burkholderiaceae_C; genus Rubrivivax. The sequence goes on from CAIWPS010000704.1 coordinate 1,542, forward strand.
CATTCCGGCCATCGACGTCTACGTCAGCGTGCAGGGCACCGACCTGGCCAGCGTGGCGGCCAAGGTGGCCGAAGCGGTGGAGAACATCAAGCCCAAGCTGCCCAAGGGCAGCCAGGTCGTGCTGCGCGGCCAGGTCGAGACCATGCAGGCCTCCTTCCTCGGCCTGGGCGTGGGGCTGGCGATGGCCATCGTGCTCGTCTACCTGCTCATCGTCGTCAACTTCCAGTCCTGGATCGACGCGCTGATCATCGTCGCCGCGCTGCCGGCGGCGCTGGCCGGCATCGCCTGGATGCTCTTCATCACCGGCACCACGCTCAGCGTGCCGGCGCTCACCGGCGCCATCATGACCATGGGCGTGGCCACGGCCAACAGCATCCTGCTGGTGTCATTCGCGCGCCAGCGGCTGCAGGACGGGGTGCCGCCGCTGTCGGCCGCGCTGGAAGCCGGCGCCACGCGCATCCGCCCGGTGCTGATGACGGCGCTGGCGATGGTCATCGGCATGATCCCGATGGCCCTGGGCCTGGGCGAGGGCGCCGAGCAGAACGCGCCGCTGGGCCGTGCCGTCATCGGCGGGCTCATCTTTGCCAC
>CAIWPS010000705.1 GCA_903914615.1 uncultured beta proteobacterium
GGGCAGGGTGCCGTGGACGGCGAACAGCACGCCCGGCATCAGCCCGCCCACCAGGCCCACCATCAGCTCGATGCGCAGGAACTGCGCCACCAGCTGCCGCCGCAGGTGGCGGCTGGCCCACGAGCCCAGCCCCATCGCGAACAGGTAGGTGCCGATGACGGTGGAGAACTGCAGCACCGAGTCGCCCAGCAGCCAGCTGGCCAGCGCGCCGGCGGCCAGTTCGTAGACCAGGCCACAGGCGGCGACCACGAACACCGAGACCAGCAGCGCCAGCTCGGCCGGGGCGACCGCGCTGGCGCGCTGGGGTTCGGTCAGGGTGCTCATCGGCCGAGCGTAGCGCAGGCGCCTGCGGTCGCCGCGGTCACGCGCGCGACAGGCCGCCCGCGCGGGCGCCGCGACAATCGCCGCAATGGGAACCCTCTACCTCGTGCGCCACGGCCAGGCCAGCTTCGGCGCCGCCGACTACGACCAGCTCAGCGAGCTCGGCACGCGCCAGTGCCACGCGCTGGGGCAGTGGTTCGCCGGTCGCGGCATCCGCTTCGAAGCCGTGCTGCGCGGCAGCCTGCGCCGCCACGTGCAGTCGCTGGCGGCACTCGCCCAAGGGCATGGCGACGTGCCTGCGGCGCTGGAATGGCCGGGGCTGAACGAGTACGACAGCGAGGCGCTGATCCGCGCCGTCCACCCCGGCCCTCTCGCCAAGCCCGACACGCCCGAGGTCTACCGCGCCCACTTCAGGCTGCTGCGCGAAGGCCTGCAGCGCTGGATGGCCGGGCAGACCGAACCCGCCGGCATGCCGCGCTACACCGACTGGGTGGCCGGCATCACCGCGGCGATGGACCATGTGCGCCAGCAGCACCGGGGCGACGTGCTCATCGTCTCCAGCGGCGGGCCCATCAGCACCGCGGTCGGCCAGGTGCTGGGCACGGCGCCCGAGACCACCATCGAGCTCAACATGCGCATCCGCAACAGCGCCGTCACCGAGTTCGCCTACACGCCCAAGCGCCACATGCTGGTGGCCTACAACCACCTGCCGCACCTCGACGCGCCCGAGCGGCGCGACTGGCTGACCTACAGCTAGCCGCGGTCCCGCCGCGAATCAGCCGTGCACCGCCGCGGCCACGATGAGCCCGATGGCGATGCACATCGAGCCGACCACGATGGCCAGGGCGACGTTCTTCTTCTCGATGATCTCGGCCCACAGGTGGTAGGGCGTGAGCTTGTCGATGAGGACGAAGCACAGCCAGAACACCGCCACGCCCAGAAGCGCGAACAGGGCCGAGCCGACGAAGATGCCGGGCTTGAGCCATTCGATACCCATCATGTCAGTGCTCCTTCATCGTTAGCTTTTCACTTGTGCCCGCCGCTGCCGCTGGACCAGCCGCCGTAGGCTCCGCCCACGGCGCCACCGACCCGCCCGCCACCGCGCTGCGCCAGGCATTGCCGGTATTCCAGGCTGGCGCTGCCGAAGGTCTGGCGCACACCGTCGCATTCGTCGCCGCCGCAACGCGTCACCAGCACCAGCACGATCAGGACGACGACGACCAGCAGCACCGCCTTGCCCACGCCCAGGTGGCCCGACAGCGGCGCCACGTCGCGCTGCATCGCCTGCGGCACGCTGCCGGTCAGGCCGAAGGCCGCGGCGATGGCGCCGGCGTCCAGCGTGCGGCCGGCCGACCAGGTGACTTCGCTGGCGGTGGCCTCGCGCGCGAGCCGCGCGCTGCCGTCCGCCCCGCTGCCCTCGTAGTCGCTGACCTGGGCCTGCTCGCCCTGCTGCACCCGCCAGTAGAACTCGCCCTGCACCCAGGTGACGCGGGCGGCGTAGTCCCAGCGCCGGCGGTAGTTCACGCCCTGCCACTGCGCCTGGTCGCCGCGTACCGCGGGCGCGCCGGTGATGGGGCGCACCCAGCTCCAGCCCTCGTTGCTGTCGACGAGAAAGGCGAAGCCGGCCTCGCGTTGGTAGAGCAGGTATTCGCGCCAGAAGCTCGTCTCGTCGTCGCCAGGGCCGGGGATGTCGCAGCGCTCCTGGTAGCCCACCACCTCCCAGGGCAGCGGCGGCCCGCCCAGCGCCAGCGTGCCGGTGCTGCCCAGCGGAATCTGCGGCTCGGCGCCGCTGGCGCCGGCGTTGTTCTGCTGATAGTGCGCCAGGTCGCCGCCGACGCCCGCGGAGACATCGACGACGGCGTTGCATTGGTGGCAGGTGATGCTCTGCGTCGTCGCGAGCTTGATCTCCAGCGCCGCGCCGCAGCTCGGGCATTCGATGCCGCGCGCCGAGAGGGTCTTCTCGCTGGCCTCCTTCAGCCCGCTCATCGCCAGTTCGGACAGCGCCACCGAGCGGCCGACCGACCAGCCCGGCTGCGCCGCGTCGCTGGCATCCAGCGTGGCGACCTCGCCCTGCGGATTGCGCAGGTCGACGACCGTGAACTCGCCCTGCAGCCGCGGCGGCCGCGGCAGTTCGCCCTCGGCGGCGACGAGGTGGGCGCGCACCACCGAAGCGACGTCCCAGGCGCGGCCGTCGGCCTGCACGCGCTGGCCGGCGCGCAGGGCATCGATGGCCGGCGCGTCCGCAGGCCGCGGCGCGTCGAAGGCGATGACGTAGGCGCCGTTGTCCTCGCTCAGCCAGGCCGACCGCCCGTTGTCGAAGAGGGCATGCCACTCGTTCCAGGTGCCGCCGTCGTAGCCGTACTGCAGGCGGCCGACGAGCGTGAAGGCCAGCCCCTGCCGCTTGCCGGAAGCACCCAGCTGCAGCGGCGTGTGGTCGTCGAAGAGCTCGGCGCTGATGCCGATGCGCCGCAGCGCCTCGCCGTCGCGCACCAGCGTGCTGCGGCAGTAGCTGCAGACCGCGCTGGCCGACGCGGCCGACGCGAACGCGACCGCTGCGCCGCAGTTCGGGCAGGCCGCGCGGTAAGCGCGCTGCGGGGTCGTGACCACCTAGGAAGCGGTCAGACCAGCTTCTTCAGCAGCTCGGACTTCTTGGCGCTGAATTCTTCTTCGGTGAGGATGCCCTTGGCCTTCAGGTCGGCCAGCTTTTCCAGCGTGGCCATGACCTCGTCGGGCTTCATGCCGGCAGCTGCAGCGGCGGCCGCTGCTGCCGCGGCCGGCGCCACCTGCAGGCCCTGACCCAGCTGCTGCGCCAGCACCTGCCCCAGCGCGACGCCGGCGCCCAGCCCCACGGCCTCGCCGGCGACGCCGCTGCCGTGGCCCACGCCCTCGGCCAGCTTGGGGATGGCCTGCGCCGTCTGGTACTGCATGAACTTGCCCATGTCGCCGCCGACCATGCCCATGCCGATCTTCTGGTCCAGCACCTTCTGCAGTTCCTCGGGCAGGCTCAGGTTCTGCACCGTCACCGCCTCCAGCGCCAGGCCCAGCTTGGCGAATTCGGGCGCGGCCGCGTCCTGCAGCAGCTTGGCGAACTGCACCTGGTTGGCCGCCAGGTCCAGGAAGGGCACGCCGCTGGCGGCCACGGCGTCGCTGATGTGCTGCAGCATCAGCCCGCGCAGCTGGCCGTCGAGGTCGTCGACGGTGTAGCGCTCGCGCGTGCCGGACACGTTGGTGTGGAAGGCCTTGGCGTCGGCGATGCGGTAGGCGTAGTTGCCGAAGGCGCGCAGGCGCACGGCGCCGAAGTCCTTGTCGCGGATGGTCACCGGCTGCGTCGTGCCCCAGCGGCGGTCGAGCTGCTGGCGCGTGCTGAAGAAGTAGACGTCGCTCTTGAACGGGCTCTCGAAGAGCTTGTCCCAGTTCTTCAGGTAGGTCAGCACCGGCAGCGTCTGCGTCGTCAGCTTGTACATGCCGGGGCCGAAGACGTCGGCGATCTTGCCTTCGTTGACGAAGACCGCGGCCTGGCTCTCGCGCACCGTGAGGCTGCCGCCGTACTGGATCTCCTGGTCCGCCATCGGGTAGCGGAAGGCCAGGGTGCCGTCGGCGCCCTCGGTCCACTGCAGGATGTCGATGAACTGTTTCTTGATGAAGTCCATCAGCGACATGGCGGCGTCCTCCCGGCTGCGATGCGGCGAATAATACGCGGCAGACACGGGGCGGCAAGATGACGAACACGGCATGGCAGATCGCGGTGGTGGGTGCCGGCCCGGTGGGGCTGGCGCTGGCGCTGCACGCGGCGCGGCTGCTGCCGCAGGCGCAGGTCACGCTCTTCGATGCCCGGCCCGCCGACCGCGACATGTCGGCCGACGGCCGCACACTGGCGCTGTCGCTGGGCAGCCTGCAGTTCCTGCAGCGACTGGGCACCTGGCCGGGGTCGGCCGCGCAGGCCATCGACGAGGTGCATGTCTCGCAGCAGCCGCCGTCCTTCGGCGAAGCCGAATTGCGCCTGCGCGCAGCCGAGCTGGGCGTGCCGCAGCTGGGCGCGGTGCTGGCGTATGGCGCGCTGGTGGCACCGCTGCAGCGGGCCTGGGAGGCTGAAGTGGCGGCGCAGCCACAACGCCTGCGCAGCCGCTTCGGCACGCCGGTGGCGGCGCTGAAAGGCCTGGGCGACGGCGTCGAGGTCGACGCCGGCATCGCCGAGCGCTACGACCTCGCGGTGGTCGCCGAAGGCGGCGTCTTCGCCGACCAGGCGCGCAAGGCCCTCAGCGCCGACTACGGCCAGACCGCCTGGGTCGGACAGGTGACGCTGGAAGGCGGCACGCCGGGGCTGGCCGTCGAGCGCTTCACGCGCCAGGGCCCGGCCGCGCTGCTGCCGCTGCCGCCGCACGCCGACGGCCGCGCCCGCGCGGCCGTGGTGTGGTGCGTGGCCCGCGACGACGACCCCGTGCGCGAGCTCGACGACGCGCAGCGCCTGGCCGTGCTCAACACCATCTTCCCCCCGGTCGCCGGCCGGCTCACCGGCATCACGGCGCTGAAGTCCTTCGCCCTGGGCCTGAACGCCGAGCGCACGCTGGTGGAAGGTCGCGTCGTGCGCATCGGCAACGCCGCGCAGACCCTGCACCCCGTGGCCGGCCAGGGCCTGAACCTGGGCCTGCGCGACGCCGCCGAACTGGTCGGCCTGCTGCGCTGGGCCCCCGACATCGACGCCGCACTGCGCCGCGCCGAATGGGCGCGCGCCGCCGACCGCTGGAGCATGATCGCGGCCACCGACTTCCTGGCCCGCAGCTTCACCTGGAAGCTGCCCGGCGCCGCCGCGGCGCGCGGCCTGGGGCTGGCCGCGCTGCAGGCGCTGCCGCCGGTGAAGGGCTGGCTGGCGCGGCGCATGATGTTCGGCTCACGCTGAAGCGGCGGCCTGCCAGCGCGCGATCGCCTTCAGCGCCTCGCGCACGGTCAGCGGCGACAGCTGCGCGGCGTACTCGCGGCAGAAGGCCTGCACCTCCTCGGGCGCCGCGTACGAGCGTTCGCGCAGCGCCCAGCCCATGCCCTTGCGGATGAAGAACGCGCGCTCGAAGCGCGCGTCGCCCACCGAGGCCAGCAGCGCCTCGTAGAAGAGCACGGCGTCGAATCCGGACTTCAGCCGCCGCTGGGCGAGCATGGCGGCGCGGCGCAGCCACAGGTCGTCGCCGCGGGCCCAGCGGCGCAGCGCCGGCTTGATGTCGTCGGGCCAGCGCTGCAGCAGCGCACCGATGCCGTTGCCCGAGATGTCGTCGCCGTAGTCCCACCAGGCGCCTTCGCTGATCATGCGTTCGTAGACCGGCAGCAGCGCCAGGCTGGTCAGCCGCGCATGCGGTCGGGCGCGCGCCAGCTCCATCGCGGCGTAGCGCTCTTCGCGGAAGGTCGCCTGCTGCCACAGCGCGGCCATCGTGTCGGCCAGGGTCTGCGCATCGACGAGCGGCGCGCGCTGCACCACGCCGGCCGTGACTTGTCTTCGCAGCGGCGTCGAGATGCCCAGGTAGGGCATGGACGACTTCATGTAGGCCTGCATCGCGGGCGCCTGCGCCGCGTCGGCCCGCGCCGCCAGCGCGGCGCGCAAGGCGGCGATGAAGGCGCGGTCGGCCGCCACGCCCGTGCCTACAGGCGCCGGTGCGCCAGCGCGGGCAGTTGCAGGCGCACCTGCGCCAGGCGCTGCGGGTCGACTTCGGCGACGACCACGCCCTCGCCTTCCGCGCAGACCTCGAGCACCTCGCCCCAGGGGTCGACGACCATGCTGTGGCCCCAGGTGCGGCGGCCGTTGGGGTGGGTGCCGCCCTGCGCCGAGGCCAGCACATAGCACTGGTTTTCCACGGCACGTGCGCGCAGCAACAGTTCCCAGTGGGCACGGCCCGTCGTGTGGGTGAAGGCCGCGGGAACCACCAGCACGTCGCAGGGCGGGTGCATCAGGGCGCGGTAGAGCTCGGGGAAGCGCAGGTCGTAGCAGATCGAAAGTCCCACGCGCAGGGGCCCGGCCTGCAGCGCCACCGGCGTGCTGCCGGCGTTCAGCGTGCGGCCCTCGTCGTAGCTTTCGCGGCCGTTGTCGAAGGCGAAGAGGTGCACCTTGTCGTAGTGCGCGGCCTCGCTGCCGTCGGGGGCGTAGACGCAGCTGCGGTTCAGCACGCGGTCGGCCTGCGCCGTGCGCACCGGCAGCGTGCCGCCGACCAGCCACAGGCCATGCTCGCGTGCCTGGCCGGACAGGAACTGCTGGATCGGCCCATCGCCCGCTGCCTCGGCAAGCGCCAGCTTGTCGGTGTCGCGCCGGCCCATGAGGCAGAAGTATTCGGGCAGGGCGACGAGGCCGGCACCCGCCGCGGCAGCCTGCGCGATGAGGCGGGCCGCGGCGTCGCGGTTGGCGGGCCACTCGGGCGCGGAGACCATCTGCACGGCGGCGATCTTCATCACACCATTGTGCGATGCGTCGCGGTTCCGGCCGCATCGGCATATCCCCCCGCCCCAGTGGGCCATGCGCTTGCGACTACCCTTCGCCCAAAGCAGTCGACCGCCCCCCAGCAGAGAAAGCGGCGCCACAACGAGATGCTTGCCGAGGGTTCACCGAGTCCGATTTCCGCCAGCGGCGCGCCGGCCCTCGAGCCGCGCGCCGTTGCGGCGTACAGCCGCTACGTGCAGCGCATCCGCCGCCGCTACGCTGCCGAACTGCCGCTGCTGCTGCCGGGCGCCCTCGACTTCGCCGCCATCACGGCCCTGGTGCAGACCCTGGTGCAGGGCGGCAGCGTGCCGCCGCGGCCGCTGCCCGCGGCGTTGCGAGTGGCGCGCCACCTCGTCATCGAACGCCTGGCCGTGCTCGACGTCGAGCAGGGTGCGGCGCTGGACACCGTCACCGCCACGATGACGGCCCTGGCCGAGGCCACGCTGGCACTGGCGCTGGCCCAGGCCCAGGCCGAGGCCGACGAACGCCATGGCCCGGCGCTGGCCGATGACGGCCGCCGCGTCGAGCTGTGGATCGTCGGCATGGGCAAGCTCGGCGCGCGCGAACTCAACGTGTCCTCCGACATCGACCTCGTCTACGTCTACGAGGACGACGGCCGCACTGCCGGGCCGCGCCCGGTCTCGCTGCACGAGTACTTCGCCTTCGTCGCCAAGCGCCTGTACGCGCTCATCGGCGAGACCACCGACGACGGCTTCGTCTTCCGCATGGACCTGGCGCTGCGGCCCAACGGCAACTCGGGGCCGCCGGTGGTCAGCCTGGCGATGCTGGAGGAGTACTTCCAGGTCCAGGGCCGCGAGTGGGAGCGCTTCGCCTGGCTGAAGAGCCGCGTCGTCGCGCCGCGCGCGGCCGTGGCCAGCGGCCGCGCGCTGGCGCTGCGCGCGCTGGTCACGCCCTTCGTCTACCGGCGATACCTCGACTACGGCATCTTCGAAGGCCTGCGCCAGCTGCACCGCAAGATCCGCGACGAGGCGCAGCGCCGCGCCGCCGGCCGGCCCGAGCGCGCCAACGACGTCAAGCTCTCGCGCGGCGGCATCCGCGAGATCGAGTTCATCGTGCAGCTGATGCTCGTCGTGCGTGGCGGGCAGTTCCCCGAAATCCGCACCCGCAGCACGCTGCGCGGCCTGCAGCGGCTGGCCGGGCGCGGCCTGATGAAGACCGAGACCGCCGAACGGCTGGCCGCGGGCTAC
>CAIWPS010000706.1 GCA_903914615.1 uncultured beta proteobacterium
CTGCTGACGGTCTACGCGGTGGTCTACGCGATCAGCTCGCCGCTGCTGGTGGCCGTCACCGGCCGCGTCGATCGGACCTGGGCGCTGGTCGGCGGCATGGCCACCTTCAGCGCCGGCGCAGCGCTCGCGTCGCTGTCGGGCAGCCTGCAGGCGGTGCTGGCCGCGCGCTGCGTGATGGCGCTGGGCGCGGGCATCGTCACGCCGGTGGCAGCCTCGGTGGGCGTGGCGCTGGCCGGTGCCGAAGGGCGCGGCCGGGCGCTGGCCGTGGTCTTCGGCGGGTTGACGCTGGCGCAGGCTCTGGGCGTGCCGCTGGGCGCCTGGCTCGGCTACGCCTACGGTTGGCGGACGGCCTTCGGGGTCGTCGTCGTACTGGGTGTGCTGTCGGCACTTGCCTGCGTGGCGCGCTTGCCCAGGGGCATCCGCGTGCCGGTGGCCACGCTGGCGTCGCTGGCCGGCGTGTTGACGTCCCTGCGCCAGAGCGTGGCCGTGTCGTTCACGGCGCTCTTCATCGGCGCGCTGTACGTGGTCTACACCTTCCTCGCGCCTTTCCTGGAGTCGCGCTACCAGCTGGGCCGCGATGGCGTGACCGTGATGCTGGCGATCTTCGGTGCCGGGGCCGTGGTGGGCAACTCGGTGGGCGGCCTGCTGACCGACCGCATCGGCCCGCAGCGCACGCTCCTGCTACTGTGCGCGGCGCAACTCGTGTTGCTGCCTGCGCTGACGCTGGTGCCGATGCCGATGGCGGCCTTCGCCGCACTCGTCGCCTTGTGGAGCGTCTGCAGCTGGTCGTTCATGGTGCCGCAGCAGGCGCGCCTGGCGCTGCTGGCGCCGGAACGCATACCGGTGCTCTTCGCCCTGAACGCGGCGGCCATCTACGTCGGCGGCTCGATGGGCTCGGCGCTGGGCGGTGCGACGCTGCAAGGGTCTGGGTTCGCCTTGCTGGGCCCGGTCGGTGCGGGCCTGGCGCTGTTCGCGCTCGGCTCGCTGCTCTGGCGCCGCCCCGGCTGAGGCTGCGCGGGGCCAGCGCTCGCCATCTGCAAGGAGGGGGATTCAATGGACAAGGTGATCTTCATCGTCGGCATGGGGCCCGGGGTGAGCGCCGCGGTGGCCCGCCGCTTCGCCCGCGAAGGCTATGCCATCGGTGCCGTGGCCCGCAGCGCGGACAAGCTCGAAGAGCAGCTGGCAGCGCTGCGTGCATCCGGTGTCCGCGTGGCCGGCGCCACGGCCGACGCCGGCGACATCGGGTCGCTGCGCGCCGCGCTGGTGCGCCTGCGGGCCGCACTGGGCGACGCGGGCGTGCTCGTCTACAACGCGGCCGGCGTGACGTACCGGCCGCTGGCGGAGCTCAGCCCCGAGGCCTTCGCCGCCGACCTCGCGGTCAGCGTCGTGGGCGCCTTCACCGCAGCGCAGCAGGTGCTGCCGGCGATGCGCGCGCAGCGCTCGGGAACGATCCTTCTCACGGGCGGCGGCTTTGCCTTCGAGCCGATGCCGGTGATGGCCAGCCTGGGCGTGGGCAAGGCCGCCATCCGCAACCTGGCCTTCAGCCTGCATGCCGACCTGCTGGAAAGCGGCATCCATGCCGCCACGGTGACGATCTGCGGCACGGTCGCGCCGGGGTCGGCCTTCGATCCCGACCGCATCGCCGAGGCCTATTGGCGGCTGCACGCGCAGCCCGCCGGGGCTTTCGAGCGCGAGGTGCAGTTCCGCGGCTGACACACCAACGTCATCGGCACTTCGGAGCATTCCTCCGGCAATCGATGGCACGGATGCCTTGGCCCGAGCGCGAAAGGGTGCTCGCAACCCGCTGGCGAAGGTGCTTCACCCGATATCCCGTCCGTCTTCGATCCGTGTCCATCCGATCAGGAGCTTCCATGCACAACCCCAGCCAGCGCGCGCCTGCCGATGGATTGAACTTCGGAGTTCATGCACATGGGTGAGGCCACCGCGTCAACGACCGCCGTCGGCACGATCGCCGCGATGGTCACACCGGGCCTGCTGATGCTGGGCTCGGCGTCCCTGGTCGCTTCGGCCCTGGTGCGCATGGCCCGCGTCGTGGACCGGGCACGCACGCTGGCTGCCATCGCCGCCGAGGGCAGCTGGGCCCGCACCGGCACCACGCCGCAGCAGCTGCGCCGCTGGCTGGACCGCCACGCCAGGCGGGCGCGCCATGCGGCGCGGGCCATCGCCGCGCTGTATGCCGCCATCGCCGTCTTCATCGCCACCTGCCTGGCCATTGCGGCCGATCGCGCCCTGGGCGGTGCGTTGCAGGCGCTGCCGCTGTGGCTGGCCGTTCTGGGGACGCTGCTGCTGCTGGCGGGGGCGGCCTGGATGGTCGCCGAGTCGAGCCTGAGCGGCGAGCAGATCGCCGAGGAAATCCATCTCGCCTTGTCCCAACTGGAAGGAGTGAAGTCATGAGCTATGCCGCCATCGACCCCGACGACACCGTCGTCCTGTTCGCCGACCTGCAGGCCGGCATCATCGAACGCAGCGCGACCCAGGACGTCGCGCGGCTGCGCCGCGCCGTCGCGGCGCTGGCCCAGCTGGCGCGGCTGTTCGGCATGCCCGCGGTGGTGACGGCGGCTCCGGGCGGGCAAGGCGCGCCGCAGGTCACGCCGGAAATCGCCGCCGCGCTGGGCGACTTGCCGGCGCACGTGCGCAACACCACCGACGCTTTCCTCCATGCCCCCACGCGCGAGGCCATCCTCGCCAGCGGCCGCAAGACGCTGCTGATCTCGGGCGTGGCCACCGAGATCATCGTGCAGCACTCTGCCCTTTCGGCCGCCAGCCACGGGCTGAAGGTGCAGGTGGTGGTCGACGCCTGCGGCGGCCTGTCGGCGCGCACCGAGGATGCAGCCCTGCGCCGGCTGGTGCAGGCCGGTGTGGTGACCACCTCCATGGCCTCGCTGGCCGGGCAACTGGCCGGCGACTTCACGCAGCCGCGTGGCGGGCAGGCGCTGGGCATCCTGTACCAGATGGCCTCCGCTTGAGCGGTGGCCGGCCACTTGCGCTAAAAGCGCGTCGTGGCGCGGCCGCGAATCCTGAACAAGGGACCCGATGAAAACGATGATGCCTGACGCGATGGCCGCTCCCACGCGGGAGGTGCTGCTGCACGCGCTGTACGAGGCGGCGGAGCTGGAGCACAACCTGATGTGCACCTACCTCTACGCCGCGTTCAGCCTGCGCGACGGGGAAGGCGAAGGGCTGCGGCCCCGCGAGGCCGAGGCCGTGGCGCGCTGGCGGCGCGAGATCATCGGCGTGGCCATCGACGAGATGGCGCACCTGGCGGCGGTGTGGAACATCACGTCGGCGCTCGGCGGCGCGCCGCGCTTCGGCCGCACCAACTTCCCGCTCGACCCCGGCTACCTGCCGGCGCGGGTGGTCGTGAAGCTGGCGCCCTTCGGGATGCCGGTGCTGCAGCATTTCATCCACCTCGAAAGGCCGCTGTCGTCGCAGGAGCCCGACGGCGACGGCTTCACACCCGAGAGGGTCTTCGAGCGCGGCACGATCGGCAACCGCCTGACGCCGATGGGCATCGACTACGCCACCGTGGGCGAGTTCTATGCCACCCTGGGCGCGGGCCTGCGCAAGCTGGTCGACCGGGTGGGCGAGGACCAGGCCTTCTGCGGCGACCCCGCGCTGCAGTTGGCGCCACCCGAGATCGACCTGCCCGGCGTGCACCGCGTGCGCTGCCTGAAGAGCGCGCTGGCGGCCTTCGACGCCATCGTCACCCAGGGCGAAGGGGCGCCCGAACACGCGACGGGCTCGCACTTCGACCGCTTCTGCCGCATTCGCGACGAGTACCACGCGCTGCTGGCCGAGAACCCGGCCTTCACGCCCCACCACCCCGCCGCCACCAACCCGGTGCTGCGGCGACCGCCTCGGCCCGAAGGCCGGGTGTGGATCGAGTCGCCCGCGGCCATCGAGACGGTGGACCTGGCCAATGCCAGCTACGGCCTGATGCTGCGCCTGCTGGCGCATGCCTACGCCGTGGTCTCGCCACGGCCGGAGAAGGCGCTGTCGGTGGACCTGGCCATCGGGTTGATGCAGGCGCTGACCAGCCTGGGCGAGCATGCGGCCCGCCTGCCGGCCGGTGCCTCCAGCAGCGGCTGCAATGCCGGTGTGTCGTTCACCACGCTTCGCGATGCGGCCACGCTGCCGCCGGGGCCGGCGGCACACCGCTTCTTCATCGAGCGGCTGGCGGAGTTGTCGGCCGCTGCGCAGAGTCTGGCGACGTCGGCCAGCGAGCGTCTGGCGCGCGCCTCGACGTTGCTGGGCGCGCTGGCCAGGCGCGCTGCGGCGGGCTTCGGTGCCCGGGCCCAGGAGTCAGCCGTGGCCACGCCGGCGGCGCCTGTGCCGTCCGCGCCGGTTCAGCCTGTGGCCCAGGCCCCTGTGCAGGCCATCGCCGACGGTGTCGAGACGGTGGAAGGACAGGCGCTGACGCTGATGTTCGAGGCCCGCCGCTGCATCCATGCACGCCATTGCGTCACCGGCGCGCCGACGGTGTTCCTGGCCAATGTGCAGGGCCC
>CAIWPS010000707.1 GCA_903914615.1 uncultured beta proteobacterium
AAGCGCTTGATGGTCTCCTGAAGTTCGGAGACCTTGCGCTCGGTGGCCTCCATGATCTGGGCCAGCGCCTGCGCTTCCTGCGGCCGCTTCAAACCCTCGCGCCGCAGGTCCTCCACCGCGTCGCCGATGCCGGCCAGGGCCAGGTTGAAGTTCTCGCGGTAGACCGGCCTCTCGGTCAGCAGCAGGCCGCGCTGCGCCGACTCGGCAGCGACGATGGCACCGCGCACGCGACCGATGTCGATGCGTGCAGCCACGGCCGCGTCGCGGGACTGCGTGATCGCACTGACCATGCGGTAGCCGGCCTCGTTGACGACGATGAAGAGGCAGGCCGCTGCAATTACCAGCGGAGGCGCGATCGACGATCGGGCGAACCAGACCATGCGGCCGAAACGGCCGGGTGGCCCCCGGCCGGCGTCCGCATCCGAGGAGGCCGCCATCTCAGCCCGCCCGCGAAGCGGGCGCATCGGGGCCCGCCGGTGCTGGAGGCGGGGTGGGCTGGCCGGCGAGCTGCAGGCAGTGTTCGATCAGCGCCTCGATCTCACCGGACTTGTCGAACACATGGCTGGCGCCGAGGCCCAGGCACCGCCGGCGAACGTCGGGCGTGGCGAAGCTGGTCAGCACCACGCGGTCGGCGGCATGCCCGGTCTTGCGCAGGTGTTCGAGCACATGCATGCCCGATCCTTGACGCAGGAAGAGGTCGACGATGATGAGCTCGCACGCATGCTCGGGCTGGTCCAGCCAGGCCCTTGCATCGCGATCGCTGTCGGCACAGCCCAGCACCTTCAGGTGGGGCACCATTTCCTCGAGGGTGGCGACGAGGTTCTCCCGGATCACCGGGTTGTCTTCGACGATGAAGGCTTTGAGCATGCTCACGGCAGGCCTGCGCGGCGCGACGGATGGGGCCGCGGGGAAGTCTACCGGCGGGTGATGGCCGACGCCGTAGGACAGTGCCCCGTCGAGGCCGCCGCTCCGCCGCTGCAGGTGCAAGGCCACCCCCGCCGCATGGCGACCCCGGTGAACCGACGCCGTCGCGGGCCCGAGGTCACTGCACGACGATGTCGTTGCGCACGCCCCGCACGCCCGGCCGGGCTGAGGCGCTTCCTGTCCGACAACGTGGACCTGCGCGTCGCCGGCGAGGCCGCCAACGGCAGCGAGGCGCTCGAACTGGCCCGCGGCGGCGAGGTCGATGTCCTGCTGATGGACATCTCGATGCCCCGGCAAAGCGGCGTTGATGCGCTGGCCGCCATCAAGGCCCGCTTCCCTGAGCTGCCCGTGCTGGTGCTAAGCGGTTTCCCCGAGAGCCACTGCGCCACCACGCTGTTGCGCCAGGGCGCCAGCGGCTACCTCAACAAGGAATGCGACGCCGAGGAGATCGTCACCGCGATACGCACCGTCTTCCGCGGACGCAAGTACATCGGCCCGGCGGTGGCCGAGATGCTGGCCGAAGGGCTGTGCGGCGACGGCCTGATCCCGTAGCGGCACGCTTGCCACCAAGTGCATCGCATGGGCAAGCGCGGG
>CAIWPS010000708.1 GCA_903914615.1 uncultured beta proteobacterium
GTCAGGCGCGACAGCCCGACGCGCCGCGCCGCGTCGAGGACGTTCACCACCGCCTGGTGCGCCGTCAGCGCGTCGGCGGTGATGACGACCACGGTGTCGGCGCGGCCGCCGGCCGCCGCCGCAAGTTCGGCGCTCAGCCGGTCGACGCTGCGGCCGTCGACCGGCTTGCGGTTCACGGCATAGCGGCCGTCGGCCGAGACGGCGACGATGACCTCGCCCGGCCGCTCGCGCAGGGCCTCGGCGTTGGCCGCCGGCAGGTTGATCTGCAGTTCGGTGAAGCGCGAGTAGGTCGTCGACAGCATGAGGAAGATCAGCACCACCAGCAGCACGTCGATGAAGGGGATCAGGTTGATCTCCGGCTCTTCGATGCGGCGGCGGCTGAACTTCATGGCCGGCGCCTCAAGCCGCCGCGCGCATGGTGAAGCGCAGCAGGTGCGGCACCATGCGCTCGGCGGCCAGCTCCATCGCCAGCTGGTACTCGTCGACGCGGCCGCGGAAATAGCGGTAGAGCATCAGCGAGGGGATGGCGATCATGAGCCCGAAGGCCGTGTTGTAGAGCGCCACCGAGATGCCATGGGCCAGCAGTTGCGGGTTGCTGGCCCCGGCAGGCGCCTGCGAGCCGAAGATCTCGATCATGCCGACGACGGTGCCGAACAGGCCCAGCAAAGGCGCCGCGGCGGCGATGGTGCCCAGGGTGTTGAGGTAGCGCTCCAGGTCGTGCACGGCCTGGCGGCCGGCGTTCTCGAAGGCCTGGCGCAGCGCCGTCTCGCTCAGCCGCGGCTCGGCGATGACGCTGCGCAGTCCGGCGGCCAGCACTTCACCCAGCACCGAATTCGTGGCCAGCTTGGCCACCACGTCCACCGCCGGCAGGTTGCTGCGGGTGACGCTGATCACCTCGTCGACGAGATGCGGCGGCGCCACCATCGATGGCCGCAGGCGAACCGCGCGTTCGATGACCAGGGCCAGGGCCACGATGGAGCACAGGATCAGGGGCCAGATGGGCCAGCCGGCCGCTTGTATGATCGAAAGCAAGGTGTTCTCGGGCTGCGTTGCGACTGCGCGCTGGGGCCCCGTTGGGCGTCGAACGGCGCGCGATTATGGCCGATGAACCCAGGCCAGAAGCGCCGCGTCGGGCCTGTTCCGACAGGCCGCCGCCACACCCGCCGCGGCTGTGGACAACTCTGTGGAGAAGACCGTCGACAAACCCTGCAAAACCCGCGCCGATGCCGCGCCGGTTCTGTTGCTGAATCTTGAAGCGCCTTTTTGTCCTTGCGGATCAACGGCTTGCATCGTTGTGACAGGCGCATGACAGCATCACCTTGCCGATGTGCGTGGATTGGCGCGGCTGTGGATGTCCTTCACCGCACCAGGCCTGGGGTTTGGCGTGCTTGAGGCTGGCGGGGCAGCGCCGCCGCGCGTCGGCTGGAGCGTGGCCGCGCTGCTGCTGGCGGCCGGCGACGCGCTGGCCGCGCGCTTCGGCGCGGTCGCGGTTCGCGGCGAGCTCTCGGGCTTCTCGCGCGCCGCCAGCGGCCACTGCTACTTCACGCTCAAGGACGCCGACGGCGCACCTGCGCTGCTGCGCTGCGCGATGTTCCGCCGCGCCGCCACGCTGCTCGACTTCGCGCCCGCAGACGGGCAGCAGGTCGAGATCCGCGGCCGGCTGTCGATCTACGACGCGCGCGGCGAGCTGCAGATGGTTGCCGAGGCCATGCAGCGCCTGGGCGCAGGCACGCTGTACGAGGAGTTCCTGCGCCGCCGCGCCCGGCTGCAGGCGCTGGGCCTCTTCGACGCCGCCCGCAAGCGGCCGTTGCCGGCCTTTCCGCGCGCGCTGGGCATCGTCACTTCGCTCGGCGCCGCGGCGCTGCGCGACGTCCTCACCACGCTGCAGCGGCGCGCGCCGCAGGTGCGCGTGGTGGTCTACCCGAGCCTGGTGCAAGGGGCCGACGCGCCGGCGGCGCTGGTGGCGGCCCTGCGCCTGGCCGGCGAGCGGCGCGAGGTCGACGTGCTGCTGCTGGTGCGCGGCGGCGGCTCGCTGGAAGACCTGTGGGCCTTCAACGACGAGCGCCTGGTGCAGGCGGTGGCTGCGAGCCCGCTGCCTCTGGTGTGCGGCGTCGGCCACGAGACCGACATCACCCTGTGCGACCTGGCGGCCGACCTGCGCGCGCCCACGCCCACGGCCGCCGCCGAGCTCGCCGCGCCAGCACGCGACGAGGCGCTGGACGCCTTGCGCGTGCGCCAGGGGGCGCTGCGGCGCGCGGCGGAGCGGGCGCTGCA
>CAIWPS010000709.1 GCA_903914615.1 uncultured beta proteobacterium
CATCTGGCTGACGCAGCAGGGCCTGTTCAGCCACGTCGCGGCGCGCGTGACCATGGCCGAGCTGCTCAAGGACGGCTACCTGGCGCCCATGGTGCCCGCGCCGGTCGAGACCAAGATCGCCACCGAGGACGTGGCCACCAGTGGCGGCGACTACGTGGTCAGCGCCCTGGCCCGGGCGACTGATAAGGCCGAACTCGTGCGCAAGGCCTGCGCCGAGCTCGTGCGCCTGGCGGCCGATCGCCGCAAATGGCTGGTCTTCGCCGTGACCGTCGAGCACGCTATGCACCTGGCCGCCGAACTCAGCCAGCAGCACGGCATCGCCTGCGCAGTCGTCAGCGCCAAAACTCCCAAGGCCGAGCGCGAGAACATGATCCGCCAGTTCCGTCAGGGCACGCTGCGCGCGCTGGTCAACGTGGCCGTGCTCACTACAGGTTTCGACGCGCCGGAGGTCGACTGCATCGCGCTGCTGCGCGCCACCAAGAGCCCCGTGCTCTACGTGCAGATCGCAGGGCGCGGCATGCGTACCGCCGACCTCAAGACCGATTGCCTGTGGCTGGACTTCACCGACACCACCTACACGCTCGGCCCGGTCGACGCCGTCAAGGGCCGCGCCAGGCCGCCGGAGCGCCTGAACCAGAGCCACGAGGCACCGAAGCGTTACTGCGATGCCTGCGGCAACCCATCGCCCGCCGGCGTGCTGCAGTGCGGCCATTGCGGCGCCATGTTCCCGGAGCCTGAGCGCGTCACCCACTTCGCCGAGGCCAGTGTGGCGCCGGTGATCAGCGCCGGGCCGCAGTGGGTGAGCGTCACCCGCGTCACCTACCGGCACAACGCCGGCCGGGACGGCAAGCCAGACACCCTGCGTGTGGACTACTGGTCCGGCATCCGCGTGGTGGCCAGCGAGTGGATCTGCCTCGAGCACACCGGCTGGGCCCGCTCGAAGGCCTGCGCCTGGTGGGACAAGCGCGGCCTGCAGCCCGCGCCCACCGCCATCGACGACGCCCTGGAGCGCGTCCACGAATTGCGCGAGCCGGCCCGGATCATGACCAGGCCGGTCGGCAAGTACACCGAGATCATCAACCAAGAGTGGCCGGCCGCCCAGGCAGCTGCTTGAACACGAAGGAGCCCCAAGTGGCAACAGCTACCCGGATCTATCACATCAACATCGAAGGGATCGCGTACCTGGTGCGCGCCACCCACCCCAGCGCCGCTCTGATGCACGCCACACGCAAGGTGTCGTCCGTCCGCGTGGCCACCCAGGACGACCTGGTGCTCTGCATCGCTAATGGCATCAAGGTGCAGGACGCGAAGGAGGAGGACGCGGTCGACCAGGGCCCGCAGGGCGGTCCGGCCGATGAAGAAGAGGAGAGCGAAGGTGGCCACGCCGACGGCGCGCCGACCGGCGCCCCGCGCCAGCGCATGCCGGTCAAGTACCGCTGCGCGGACACCGGCAGCACCTGGTCCGGCCGCGGCTTGAAGCCGGCCTGGCTGCGCGTGGCGCTGGAGCGCGGCAAGTCGCTGTCGGACTTCGAGGTCAGGGCGGAGA
>CAIWPS010000710.1 GCA_903914615.1 uncultured beta proteobacterium
ATCGTCTTCAACCCCGATGCCGGCGCGCAAGCGCCGCTGGCGGTGTTCCTGCCCGGTACGAACGGCCGGCCTGCCAACGTTCGCCTGCTGTTGAGCGTCATTGCCAGCCAGGGTTACCGCGCGATCGGCCTGGAATACGACGACGAGCCCGCAGTGGTCCAGGTCTGCGTTCGCGACCCGGACCCGGACTGTTCAGGCAGGTTCAGGCAGGAACGCATCTACGGCGATGCGGACCGTCCGCCCGTGGTCAATCCGCTGCAGGAGTCCATCGTGCAGCGGCTGGTGAAGCTGCTCCAGTTCCTCGACCGCCAAGAGCCGCAAGCCCACTGGGGTGACTACCTGGCGGGCGATCGGCCGGCGTGGCCGCGTATCGTCATCTCCGGGCTGTCGCAGGGTGCCGGCATGGCGGCCTACATCGCGCAGCGCGAGCCGGTGGCGCGCGTGGTGCTTTTCTCCAGCCCCTGGGACAACCACGGCCAGCCCCGCGAGCTGGCGCCGTGGATCGCCGGTCCTTCCGTGACCCCGCCCGAGCGCTGGTTCGCTGAGTTCCACCGGCGCGAAGCCACCGCCGCGCTGATCGCGCAGGCGTACCGCAGGCTCGGCATTCCCGAGGACCACGTCGCTGTTTTCGACCTCGACCTGCCAGAAGGTGGCCGGGGACCGAACCCCTTCCATGGCAGCACGGTGAGGTTGCCGGGCTACGAACCGCAATGGCGGTGGCTCTACGGTTCAGCCACGGCCGCCAAGTAGGGCCCGACCCTAGGCGCCAGCCTGCGTCCAGGTTTCGCTGCTGGCACGGTCGACAGCGATTGCGGACCGCTCCCCGCCGACCGCGGTGCGACTCAAGACTCGATGCGGTCTGGCCATGTCTCCGCCTCCTGCCCAGAGCGCCATCACCGCCTGTGCGCCGGCGCTTGAACGCGCCCGAATTCCTGCTGCGAGCGGGCCGATGGTCCGCCATGTCCACGGCGCAGACAGACCGGACGGCTATCGGGGTCTGCGCGATGACAACGGGTCTTCGCCGTGTGTTCCACTGGCAGCCACCATGACACGAATCCGCCTGCCTGGCCGCTGGCTCTTGACCATGACGCTGACCTGGGGCTTGAGCGGCCTTGCAGGCGCACAGACGCTGGTGCAGTTCCCGTCTCTCGACGGGCCGCCTGCCACGACGCTCGATGCCTATCTGTTCAAGGCTGAAGGCACCGGGCAGCAGCCGGCCGTCGTATTTCTGCATGGCTGTGGCGGCCTGATCGGCCGCAGCGGGTCGATCTCTCCCAGGGAGAGGCAATGGGCCGCCAGGTTGAATGCCGATGGGCTGACCGTCTTGATGGTTGACAGTTTTGGTCCGCGCCATCACGGCGAAATGTGCTCACCGGCGAGCTTTGACCCGGCCATCTATCGCGCACGGGCGTTCGACGCCTACGCGGCGCTGCTCTATCTGCAGTCCCTGGACACCGTCCGCCCCGACCGCGTCGGTCTCATCGGCTGGTCAGAAGGAGGTGGAACCTTGCTGAACACGATCCGCAGCGGCAGCAAGGCTCGCCCGAGTGGGTTGCCGAAGGGCGACTTCCGCGCGGCCGTCGCCTTCTATCCGGCCAGTTGCAACAGATGGGCGCAGGGTTGGAACTGGGCCAGCCCCACGCCCTTGCTGGTGGCGGTAGGCGAGAGCGATGTGTGGACGCCGGCCGGTCCGTGCCGGGCGCTGATCGAATCCGCGAGCGATGGGACCACGGCCGCGATCCAGGTCTATCCTGGCGCCTTTCACGATTTCGATTGGCCGGACATGCCGGTTCATGAAGTGCCCGCCTTCAAGACCCGTGCCGGCGTTATTCCCATTGAAGGGATGGACCCCGCCGCACTGGCCGATGCACGGCAGCGGGTGCCCAGCTTCCTCAAGTCCTTGCTGTCGACGCCTTAGCCTCGGCTGTTGCGCGATGGCAACCCGAAGCATGGGGCGCGTCCGCAACGTCCGCCTTCGGGCGGCCAGTTGGGGCTGCAGGCTTCGGAGCTGCGACCCCACATGCACGTCGCCGCGATGTTGAGCGCGGACGAGGTGGCCGGCCAGGGGCTCGACGCGCAGCGTTGAACGCGTGCGGCACCGGGCGTGGTGTTCTCCCTGCGGTTTGTCGAGGGCGAGCTTCGATGGCATTGGTATTCTGCGATCCCATGTCGCCTCAACTGCACCAACTCGAAGCGGGGATCCGGGCCTTCGAAGCCCAGCGGACGCTGCTAGGCGATGCGGTTGTGGACATGGCGGTGGCGCCGCTCAGGGCCAAGCTGGCCGCTCTGTCGGGCCCGCCGGTACCCCCCGATGGGCCCGCGCAGACCCTCAGGCAGGTCAGCATCCTTTTCCTCGACGTTGTCGGCTTTACCAACCTGGCGCAGCACTTGGATCCCGAGGCCATTGGCGCGGTGATGGACGATGTGCTTGCCCGCGGGACGGCTGTCGTCCAGGCCCGCAATGGCAGGGTCCTTCAATACGCCGGCGACAACATCCTGGCTGCCTTCGGTGCTGACGAGGCGCGCGAAGATGACGCCGAGCGTGCGGTCCATTGCGGGTTGGCCTTGCTCGAACTCGGCAAGAAGCTCGGCGCAGAGATACAGGCCGCCCACGGCCATGTCGGCTTCGACGTCCGCGTGGGCATTCACACGGGCGGTGTTCTTCTGGGCGGAGGCGTTGATGCAGACGGCAGCATCCGAGGCATTGCAGTCAATATTGCCGCGCGCATGGAGCAGACGGCGCCAGCTGGAGCCCTACGCATCAGCCACGACACTTACGTCCAGGTGCGCGGCCTGTTCGAGGTGGATGCGCGAGAGGCTTTCCCGGTCAAGGGCGTGGACAGGCCGATTCTGAGCTACCTTGTCAAATGCGCCAAGCCGCGCAAGTTCCGCATCGGTACTCGCGGCGTCGAAGGCGTCGCCACGCGGATGATCGGCCGCGACGCCGAACTGGAAGGGCTGCAGGCCGCTTATCGGCGCCTGTTCGATGAGCGCAGGCTGGCTGCCGTCACGGTCGTAGCCGAGGCTGGGATCGGCAAGAGCCGGCTGCTCCATGAATTCGAGGCGTGGAGCGAAGCGCGGCCCGAACGCTTCTTCCTGTTTCGTGGCCACGCCACGCCGCAGACCTCCACGCAGGCCTATGGACTGTTGCGCGACATCCTGGCCTGGAGGTTCCAGATCCTTGATGACGACAGCCTCGAGGTGGCGCGCAGGAAGATGGAGGGCGGCATCGTCCCGCTTTTCGTGAACGACGATGGCCCCGATCTTTCGGAGGCCCACGCTCATCTGCTGGGCCATTTGATCGGCATCGAGTGGCAGGACAGCCGACACATCAAGGGCATCGTCGACGACCCCCGGCAGATCAGGAACCGCGCGTTCCATACTGCAGCGCAAC
>CAIWPS010000711.1 GCA_903914615.1 uncultured beta proteobacterium
GGTCATGAAGTCGCTGGTCTGGACGGCGCGCAGCGCCACCACGAAGTCGTAGGTGCGGCCGTCGCCCATCACGCCCACGCTCTTGACGGGCAGGAAGACGGCGAAGGCCTGGCTGGTCAGGTCGTACCAGCTCTTGCCGGTGGTCTCGTCGCGGAAGGCGCGCAGCTCGTCGATGAAGATGGCGTCGGCGCGGCGCAGTAGGTCGGCGTACTCGGCCTTCACCTCGCCCAGGATGCGCACGCCCAGCCCCGGGCCCGGGAAGGGGTGGCGGTAGACCATCTCGGGCGGCAGGCCCAGCGCCACGCCGAGTTCGCGCACCTCGTCCTTGAAGAGGTCGCGCAGTGGTTCCAGCAACTTCAGTCCCAGCGTCTCGGGCAGGCCGCCGACGTTGTGGTGGCTCTTGATCGTGGTCGCCTTCTTCGTCTTGGCGCCGCCGCTCTCGATGACATCGGGGTAGATCGTTCCCTGCGCCAGCCACTTCGCGTTGCCCAGCTTCTTCGCCTCGGCCTGGAAGACCTCGACGAACTCGCGGCCGATGATCTTGCGCTTGGCCTCGGGGTCGGCCACGCCCTTCAGCTGCCCCAGGAACTGCGCGCTGGCGTCGACGTGGATGACTTTGGCGTGCAGCCGGCCGACGAACATGTCCATCACCAGCTGCGCCTCGTTCAGGCGCAGCAGGCCGTGGTCGACGAAGACGCAGGTCAGCTGCTCGCCGATGGCGCGGTGGATGAGCGCCGCGGCGACGCTGGAATCGACGCCGCCGCTCAGGCCCAGGATGACCTCTTCGCTGCCGACCTGGCGGCGGATCAGCGCCACCGCCTCCTCGACGTGGTCGCGCATCACCCAGTCGGGCTGCGCCTGGGCGATCTGCAGCACGAAGCGTTCGAGCAGCGCCCGCCCCTGCACGGTGTGGGTCACCTCGGGGTGGAACTGCACGCCGTAGTAGCCGCGCGCCTCGTCGGCGATGCCCGCGATGGGGCAGCTGGGCGTGCTGGCCATGAGCTTGAAGCCTGGCGGCAGTGCAGTGACCTTGTCGCCGTGGCTCATCCAGACCTTGAGCATGCCGTGCCCTTCGGCGGTGCTGAAGTCCTCGATGCCCTGCAGCAGCCGCGTGTGGCCATGCGCCCTCACCTCGGCATAGCCGAATTCGCGGTGGCTGCTGGCTTCCACCTGGCCGCCCAGCTGCACCGTCATCGCGAACATGCCGTAGCAGATGCCCAGCACCGGCACGCCCAGGTCCCACACCGCCTGCGGTGCGCGCAGGTCCTGCGCCTCGTAGGTGCTGGCGTGGCTGCCCGAAAGGATGATGCCCTTGGGCGCGTAGGCGCGGATGAAGTCGTCGCCGACGTCGTTGGGATGAATCTCGCAGTACACATGCGCCTCGCGCACGCGGCGCGCGATGAGCTGCGTGACCTGCGAGCCGAAGTCGAGGATGAGGATCTTGTCGTGTGCGCTCATGGTGAGGTGGCCTTGGCCTGGGGAAGCACCGTGCCGGCGCGTCGGAGATGGCGGAAGTGCAGCCAGGCCAGGCCCAGCGAGGCCGCCATGAGGGCGGCGCAGAAGAACATCGGCGCGCCGACGCGCCAATCGTGCGGCGGCAGCTCGGACACCGCCGCCAGCAGCGGGCCGCCGAACATCGGCGCGATGACCGCCATCAGGCTGCCCAGCGAGCTGACGGCGCCCATGGTCTGGCCCTGCTTGGCGGGGTCGGCGGCGGCGGAAATGAGGCTCTGCATGGTGGCGGCCACCACCGAGCCCAGCAGGTTGGCGAAGATCACCGGGTACATCATCCAGCCCTCGGTGGCCAGGCCCCAGAAGATGAAGGCCAGGGTCGACGACAGCAGGCCCATCATCGCCAGCCGCGGCGCCTTGAAGCGCTTGAGCAGGCGGCCCAGCAGGGCGCCCTGCACCACCGCCGAGACGATGCCGACGGCGAACAGCGACCAGCCGTTCTGCGCCGGGCCCCAGCCGAAGCGGAAGGTGGTGTAGAGCACCCAGGTGGTGTAGAGCGTGAACTGGGCCATGTTGGCGCAGGCGATGACTCCCACCAGCAGCCCCACGCCCTTCAGTTCCGCCAGTTGCCACAGCGACGACAGCGGGTTGGCGGTGCGCAGCGTCACTTTGCGGCGGCGCTCGGTCGGCAGCGATTCCGGCAGCACGAACCAGCCATAGGCCAGGTTCAGCAGCGAAAGGCCGCCGGAGAAGAAGAAGGGCCAGCGCACGTCGTGGGCGCCCAGCACGCCGCCGATCACCGGCCCCAGGATGAAGCCGATGCCGAACATCGCGCCCAGCAGCCCGAAACGCTTGGCACGGTCCTGCGGCGGCGTGATGTCGGCGACGTAGGCGTTGGCCACCGCGGCGTTGGACTGCATGGCGCCGCCGATGACGCGCGACAGCAGCAGCATCCACAGCGAACTGGCCAGGGCGGTCATGAAGAAGTTCACCGCCAGCCCGGCGAAGCCCAGCAGCAGGATGGGCCGGCGGCCGTAGCGGTCGGACCAGGCGCCGAGCATCGGCGAGCAGATGAAGCTGGATACGGCAAAGCACACGGTGATGAGCGTGTACCAGTGCGTCTGCGAAGCGCGGCCGGTGGCGAAGCCCGCCACCAGGGACGGCAGCACGGGCACGATGACGCCGATCGCCAGCATGTCGATCAGCACCGTGAACATGATGAAGCGCATGGCCGCCGGGCGGCCGGTGGCCGGCGGCGGCGCGGCGGGCAGGGAACTCGTCATTCCATGCGGTAGTTCGGCGCTTCCTTGGTGATCTGCACGTCGTGCACATGGCTCTCGCGCATGCCCGCCGTGGTGATCTCGACGAACTCGGCC
This sequence comes from uncultured beta proteobacterium, assembly GCA_903914615.1. Classification (GTDB taxonomy): domain Bacteria; phylum Pseudomonadota; class Gammaproteobacteria; order Burkholderiales; family Burkholderiaceae_C; genus Rubrivivax. Next base: position 2,829 of record CAIWPS010000711.1, read on the forward strand.
CGCTGCTGCATCTCGTCGATGCTGGCGCAGCCGCAGTAGTGCATGCTGGCGCGCAGGCCGCCGGCCATCTGGAAGATGATCGACACCACCGAGCCCTTGTACGGCACCTGGCCCTCGATGCCCTCGGGCACCAGCTTGGCGGTGTTCGGGTTGTTGGCGCTTTCCTGGTCGATCTGCTGGAAGTAGCGGTCGGCGCTGCCCTGCTGCATCGCGCCCAGGCTGCCCATGCCGCGGTAGCTCTTGTAGGTGCGGCCCTGGTA
>CAIWPS010000712.1 GCA_903914615.1 uncultured beta proteobacterium
AGCTCGATGCGCAGGGCAGGGGGCCGCGCGAGGTCATCCCGCCTTACTTCAGCGTCAAGGAAGCGGTGTTCCCGTTCAACAAGTTCCCTGGTGTCGACCCCATCCTTGGCCCCGAGATGCGGTCCACCGGCGAGGTCATGGGCGCCGGTCGCAGCTTCGGCGAAGCGATGCTGAAGAGCCAGCTCGGCGCCGGCTCGCGCCTGCCGGGCAAGGGCACGGTGGTGATCACGGTCAAGGAAAGCGACAGGGCCCGCGCGGTCAAGGTCGCGGGCGATCTGGTCGGCCTGGGCTATGCCTTGCTGGCCACCAAGGGCACGGCGGCGGCCATCGCGGCGGCGGGCGTGCAGGTGCGGGTGGTCAACAAGGTCAAGGACGGCCGGCCGCACATCGCCGACATGGTCAAGGCCGGCGAAATCCAGCTCGTCTACACCACCGTCGACGAGACGCGCACGGCGATCGCCGATTCGCGCTACATCCGTACCGCCGCGCTGGCCAACCGCGTCACCTACTACACGACCATGGCCGGCGCCGAGGCCGCCACCGAGGCGCTCAAGCACCAGGACGACCTGGCCGTGATGTCGCTGCAGCAAATGCACGCCGAACTGATTTAGACTCCCGTCCCGTCGTCCGCCGCAGGCCGCCCCGCAAGGGCCCCTGCGGCGGATTCACTTTGCACAGCCGGATTTCGCCATGGTCACCATCCCCCTCACCCAGCGCGGTGCCGATCTGCTCAAGAGCGAGCTGCAGCGGCTGAAGTCCGTCGAGCGCCACGCCGTGATCCAGGCCATCGCCGAGGCGCGTGCCCAGGGCGACCTGTCGGAGAACGCCGAATACGAGGCCGCCAAGGACAAGCAGGGCTTCATCGAGGGCCGCATCAAGGAGCTGGAAAGCAAGCTGGCGGCGGCCCAGGTCATCGACCCCGCGGCGCTCGATGCCGGCGGCAAGGTGGTGTTCGGATCGACGGTGGACCTGGAGGACGCGAAGAGCGGCGCCAAGGTCACCTACCAGATCGTCGGCGACGACGAGGCCGACCTCAAGCTGGGCCTGATCTCGATCAGCAGCCCCATCGCCCGCGCCCTCATCGGCAAGGAAGCCGGCGACGTGGCCGAGGTGCAGGCACCCGGCGGCTTGAAGCACTGGGAGATCGTGGACGTGCGCTACGCCTGATGCATCCGGCGTTCGAACGCGCGCGCCGGCTGCTGCCGGGGCTGTGGGCGGGGTGGGAGCTCTGCGTCGCGCTGCTCGCCACGCCCGCGGCCTTCGCCCTGCTGCCGCAGGCCGATGCCGGCCGTGTCGCGTCGCGCATGCTGGCGCAGGAGGCCTACACGTGCCTGGCGCTGGGCGTGGTGTTGCTCGTCCTGGAGCGGCTGGCTGCGCGTCGGGCCGCCGCAGCGGGGCAGGGCAGCCAGTTCACGCCCGGCATGGTGCTGGCGCTGGGCACCCTGTTCTGCACCGTCGTCGGCTACTTCGCAGTGCAGCCCCTGATGCCGGCGGCGCGCGCCGGGCTGGGTGCCTTTAGCTTCGGCCAGCTGCATGCCGTGAGCGCGGGCTTCTTCGTCGTCAAGCTGGGCCTGATCGCGGCGCTGGCCTGGCGGGCGCTGACGCCGGCCGGTGCGGTCAAGCGGCCTGGGCCTTCCGCTTGACGCTGAGCAGCCGCTTCTTCACGCGCTTGACCTGCCCGCCCGCGGTGACGCGCTCGTTGCCGAAGACCTTGATCTTCTTGACCGTGGCGCGGTGGTTGCCGCTCTTGGAAAAGCTCACCACCTTGACGGTGCGCGGCCCCGGCTGGCGGTCGTCGCGTTCGGTCTTCTCTTTGGGCGGGATCGGGCGCCACAGCACCAGCAGCTTGCCGATGTGCTGGATGGGCGCGGCCCCCAGCTTGTCGGCCAGCAGGGCCAGCGCCGCCTCGCGGGCGGCACGGTCGTCGGAGAACATGCGCACCTTGATCAGGCCGTGGGCCTTGAGCGCCTGGTCGATTTCCTTCTCGACGGCCGGCGTCAGCCCGTCGTTGCCGATCATCACCACGGGGTCGAGGTGATGGGCTTCGGAGCGGTGCTCCTTGCGTTGCGCGGGGCTGAGCTGGATGGCGGTCATGCGCCTATTATCGGTCGCCCATGAAAGTCGCCAGCAAAAGCAAGAAGATCAACAAGGCGTGGCTCAACGACCACGTCAACGACCCCTACGTCAAGATGGCGAAGAAGGACGGCTACCGCGCCCGTGCCGCCTACAAGCTCAAGGAGATCGACGAGGCCCTGAAGCTGCTCAAGCCCGGCCAGGTGGTGGTGGACCTGGGCGCCGTGCCCGGGGCCTGGAGCCAGTACCTGCGGCGCAAGTTCGCGCCCGCGGGGGCGGCCGTGGGCGAGCTCGACGGCACCATCATCGCCCTGGACATCCTGGACTTCGACCCCATCGAGGGCGTGACCTTCCTGAAGGGCGACTTCCGCGAGGACGCAGTCATGCACGCGCTGGAAGCCGAGCTCGGCGGCCGCCCGGTCGACGTGGTGGTGTCGGACATGGCGCCCAACCTGTCGGGGATCGAGTCCTCGGATTCCGCTCGCATCGCCCATCTGATCGAGCTGGCGGTGGACTTCAGCCTGCGCCACCTGCGCCCCGAAGGTGCGCTGGTGTGCAAGGCCTTCCACGGCAGCGGCTACAGCCAGCTCGTGAAGCTCTTCAAGCAGAGCTTCCGCGTCGTCAAGCCCATCAAGCCCAAGGCCTCGCGCGACAAGTCGGCAGAGACCTTTCTGGTCGGCGTGGGACCGAAGCCGCGTTAAGGTGCCGGCCATCGGTCGAAAAGACGTGCAGGCGCCACGCTTTTGGGCCGTCAGGCCGTCACGGCGCATCACGCCTTCACCGGCTTGACTGTCTTAGAATCATCCGCATATACCGTGGAATCCGGCCGGGCGCGCCCGCTCTGCCGTACCGCTGAACTGGAAAAGGAGCCGCGGTGAACAATCAATGGTTTTCGAAGGTCGCCGTCTGGCTGGTGATCGCCCTCGTGCTCTTCACGGTCTTCAAGCAGTTCGACCGCGGCACGGCCACCGGCAACCAGATCGGCTACTCCGATTTCCTGGAAGAGGTCCGCGGCAAGCGCATCAAGTCGGTGATGCTGCAGGAAAGCCCGGGCGGTGGCACCGAGATCGTCGCCACCACCACCGATGACAAGCGCCTGCGCAGCACGGCCACCTACCTCGACCGCGGCCTGGTCGGTGACCTCATCAACAACGGCGTCAAGTTCGACGTCAAGCCGCGCGAAGAGCCCAGCCTGCTGATGAGCATCCTCGTCAGCTGGGGGCCGATGCTGCTGCTCATCGGCGTCTGGATCTACTTCATGCGCCAGATGCAGGGCGGCGGCAAGGGCGGCGCCTTCAGCTTCGGCAAGAGCAAGGCGCGCATGCTCGACGAGGCCAACAACAGCACCACCTTCGCCGACGTCGCCGGTTGCGACGAGGCCAAGGAAGAGGTCAAGGAACTCGTCGACTTCCTGAAAGACCCGCAGAAATTCCAGAAGCTGGGTGGTCGCATCCCCCGCGGCGTGCTGCTCGTCGGCCCCCCGGGCACCGGCAAGACGCTGCTCGCCAAGGCCATCGCAGGCGAAGCCAAGGTGCCCTTCTTCAGCATCAGCGGCTCCGACTTCGTCGAGATGTTCGTCGGCGTCGGCGCGGCCCGCGTGCGCGACATGTTCGAGCAGGCGAAGAAGAGCGCGCCCTGCATCATCTTCATCGACGAGATCGACGCCGTGGGCCGCCACCGCGGCGCCGGCCTGGGCGGCGGCAACGATGAGCGCGAGCAGACCCTGAACCAGATGCTGGTCGAGATGGACGGCTTCGAGACCAACCTGGGCGTCATCGTCATGGCCGCCACCAACCGGCCCGACATCCTCGACCCCGCGCTGCTGCGCCCGGGCCGCTTCGACCGCCAGGTCTACGTCACGCTGCCCGACGTGCGCGGCCGCGAGCAGATCCTCAACGTCCACATGCGCAAGGTGCCCGTGGGGCAGGACATCCGCGCCGACATCCTGGCGCGCGGCACGCCTGGATTCTCGGGTGCCGACCTGGCCAACCTGGTCAACGAAGCGGCGCTCTTTGCGGCCAGGCGCAACGGTCGCGTCGTCGAGATGGTCGACTTCGAGAAGGCCAAGGACAAGATCATGATGGGCCCCGAGCGCAAGTCCATGGTCATGCCCGAGGAAGAGCGCAAGAACACGGCCTACCACGAGGCCGGCCACGCCCTGGTGGCGCGCCTGATGCCCAAGACCGACCCCGTGCACAAGGTCACCGTGATCCCGCGCGGCCGCGCCCTGGGCGTGACGATGCAACTGCCCGAAGGCGACCGCTACAGCATGGACAAGGAGCGCATGCTCAGCACCATCAGCGTGCTCTTCGGCGGCCGCATCGCCGAGGAAGTCTTCATGAACCAGATGACGACCGGCGCTTCCAACGACTTCGAACGCGCCACCTCGATCGCCCGCGACATGGTCACGCGTTACGGCATGACCGACGAGCTGGGGCCCATGGTCTACGCCGAGAACGAGGGCGAGGTCTTCCTCGGCCGCAGCGTCACCAAGACGACGACGATGTCCGAAGAGACGATGCGCAAGGTCGACGGCGTCATCCGCCGCATCATCGACGAGCAGTACGGCATTGCGCGCAAGCTCATCGAGGACAACAAGGACAAGATGCACGCCATGGCGCATGCACTGCTGGAATGGGAAACCATCGACAGCGACCAGATCGACGACATCATGGCCGGCAAGCCGCCGCGCACGCCCAAGGACTGGACGCCCAGCTCGACCAAGCCGCCGGGCGGCCCGGCGACCCCGGTGGGCACCGACAGCGCCCCCGCGGCCGCCTGAGCGCACGGCCCTGAGGCGAGACAGGCAAGACGGGGCTGCGGCCCCGTCTCACGTTCAGGCTGGCGCAAGCGCTCGGCGGCTCCTTCCGGCCATGCACTGGCAGACCAGTCGCTTCCGCATCGACCTCGCGCGTACGCGGGTGATGGGCATCGTCAACGTCACGCCCGATTCCTTCTTCGACGGCGGCCGCCAGTCCAGTGCCGCGGCGGCCATCGCGCATTGCGAGCGCCTGCTGGCCGAGGGCGCCGACATCCTGGACATCGGCGGCGAATCGACGCGCCCGGGCGCCGAGCCGCTGGGCGCCGCGCACGAGCTGTCCCGCGTCCTGCCGGTGTTGCGCGAGGCGGTGAAGCTGGGCGTGCCGGTCTCGGTCGACACCAGCGAGCCGCGCGTGATGCAGGAAGCGCTGGCCCTGGGCGCGGACATCATCAACGACGTGCGTGCGCTGCGCCGTCCCGGCGCGCTGAAGGTGGTCGCGGCGCACGCCCAGGCCGGCGTGTGCCTGATGCACATGCGGGGCGAACCCGACAGCATGCAGGGCCTGTCCGGCTATGACGACGTCGTGGCCGAGGTGAACGACTTCCTGCGCCAGCGTGCCCAGGAAGTGCAGGCCGCGGGCATCGCCGCCGAGCGCATCGTGCTCGACCCCGGCATCGGGTTCGCGAAGCAGGCCGAGCACAACCTGGCGCTGCTGGCACGCCAGGCGGAGCTTCTGGGAATCGGGCGGCCCTTGCTGGTGGGCTGGTCACGCAAGGGCACCCTGGGCCGCATCACCGGCCGGCCGGTGGGCGACCGCCAGGCCGCCAGCCTCGCTGCCGCGCTGCTGGCGGCGCAGCGCGGTGCGGCCATCGTCCGCGTCCACGACGTCGCGGCCACCGTCGATGCGCTTGCCGTCTGGCGCGCTGCGGAGCGGGGCAGCCTGGCCGGTGCTTGACGCGCCACAAATGCGCGCAATGACTGAGCTTCGGCAACGCGGGCCCGGGGCGCGGGCTGAAAATGGGAGATGAGGAAAGAAACGACATGAGCAGAACCTACTTCGGCACCGACGGCATCCGCGGCACGGTCGGCCAGCCGCCCATCACGCCCGACTTCATGCTGCGCCTGGGCCATGCCGTCGGGCAGGTGCTGCGGCGCACGAGCGGACGCGCCACCGTGCTGATCGGCAAGGACACACGTATCTCGGGCTACATGCTCGAATCGTCGCTGGAAGCCGGCTTCGCCTCGGCCGGCATCGACGTGCTGCTCAGCGGCCCGCTGCCCACGCCCGGGGTGGCCTACCTGACCCGTGCGCTGCGGCTGGACCTGGGCGTGGTCATCAGCGCCTCGCACAACCCTTACGCCGACAACGGCGTCAAGTTCTTCTCCGCCGGCGGCGAGAAGCTGCCCGACGAATGGGAAGCCGAGGTCGAGGCCGAGCTGATGAACCCGCCGCGCTGGGTCGACTCGGCCAGCCTGGGCAAGGCGCGGCGGCTCGAGGACGCGCGCGGCCGCTACATCGAGTTCTGCAAGAGCACAGTGCCGCACAGCCTCTCGCTCAAGGGCATGAAGATCGTCGTCGATGCCGCCCACGGTGCCGCCTACCACGTCGCCCCCGACGTCTTCCATGAGCTCGGCGCGGCGGTGGTCACCATCGGTTGCAGCCCGGACGGCGTGAACATCAATGCCGGCGTCGGCGCCACGTCACCGCAAGCCCTGGTGGCGGCGGTGGCCCAGCACCGGGCCGATTACGGCATCGCGCTCGACGGTGACGCCGACCGCTTGCAGATCGTCGATGCCCAAGGCCGGCTCTACAACGGCGACGAACTGCTCTACGTGCTCGCCGCCGACCGCCTGGCCCTGCAGCGCCCGGTGCCGGGCGTGGTCGGCACGCTGATGACCAACATCGCCATCGAACAGGCGCTGGCCAGGCGCGGCGTGCCCCTGGTGCGCGCCAAGGTGGGCGACCGCTACGTGCTGGAGGAACTCAGCGCCCGCGGCTGGCAGCTGGGCGGCGAGAGCTCCGGCCATCTGCTGGTGCTGGACCGCCACACCACCGGCGACGGCATCGTCAGCGCGCTGCAGGTGATGCAGGCCGTGCGCCGCGGCGGGGTCACGCTGGACCGGCTGCTGGAAGGCGTGACGCTGTACCCGCAGACCATGATCAACGTTCGCCTGCCCGAAGGCAGCGACTGGACGCGCAACGCCGCCCTGGCCGATGCGCGCCAGAACGCCGAGCGCGCACTGGGCGATGCCGGGCGCGTGCTCATCCGGGCCTCGGGCACCGAGCCGGTGTTGCGCGTCATGGTCGAGGCCCGCGACGCCACCCTGGGCCGCCGCTGCGCGCAGCAGATGGCCGAGGTGGCCGCAGCGGGCTGACGGCCCACCGCGGCCCCGCGACGCGTCAGCGTTTCGGCGGCATCAGCACGCGGTCGACCACGTGCACGACGCCGTTGGTGGCCGGCAGGTCGGCGGTCTGGACGACGGCGTCCTCGACGGTCACGAAGGCCCCTGCCCTGGACAGGGCCACATTGGCGCCCTGCACGGTCTTGGCGTTGCCGGTCTGCACCTCGGCAGCGGCCACCTTGGCCGGCAGCACGTGGTACGTGAGCACCGAGCGCAGCAGTTCCTTGTCGGTGGCCAGCTTGGCCAGCGTGTCGGCCGGCACCGCCGCGAAGGCCTCGTTGCTGGGTGCGAAGAGCGTGTAGGGGCCGGGGCCGCGCAGCGTGTCGGCCAGCCCCGCCTCGCCGATGAGGCGGTTCAGCGTGGACAGGTCCGGCGTCCGCGCGATCACGTCGGTCACCGGGGCAGGGGCCGGCACGGCCACGCTCGCGCAGGCTGCCAGGGCGGCAAGGGTGAAGGCGCCAGCGGCGCTCAGGAAAGGTCGTCTCAGCATGGACTTCGGGCTCCGGAACATTGGATGGGGACACGCTACGACCGCTTTGTGACGATGGCGTGACCCTGGGATGACAGCACTGCGTCAGGCTCCGGCCTGGCGCCGGCGTCACGCGCCTGTCATATCGCCCGCCTAGAGTCCTGCCATCACAACCGCCAGGGCTCCGTCCATGACTTTCTCGACTTCGCTGCGCTCTGCCGCCTCCGGTCTGGTCCTCGTCACCCTTGCCGCCGGCAGTTGGGCCCAGGACGTCACCGGCGCAGGCGCCACCTTCCCCGCGCCGCTGTATGCCAAGTGGGCCGATGCCTACAACAAGGCCTCCGGCGCGAAGGTCAA
>CAIWPS010000713.1 GCA_903914615.1 uncultured beta proteobacterium
ATGCGCCCGGGCGCCCGAGAGACCCCCTTGCCCGCGCAAACCCTGCCCAACCCCTGGCGCCTGTCCGTCGCACCGATGATGGACTGGACCGATCGCCACTGCCGCCACTTCCACCGCCTGCTGACGCGCCGCACGCGGCTGTACACCGAGATGGTGACCACCGGCGCGCTGCTGCACGGCGATGTGCCTCGCCACCTGGACTTCAACGAAGCAGAGCACCCGGTGGCGCTGCAGCTGGGCGGCAGCGAGCCCGCCGACTTGGCCCACTGCGCGCGGCTGGCAGCGCAATGGGGCTACGACGAGATCAACCTGAACTGCGGCTGCCCCAGCGAACGCGTGCAGCGCGGCGCCTTCGGGGCCTGCCTGATGGCCGAGCCGGCGCTGGTTGCCGACTGCGTGAAGGCGATGCGCGACGCGGTGTCGCTGCCCATCACCGTCAAGCACCGCATCGGCATCGACCGCACCGAGAGCTACGGCTTCGTGCGCGACTTCGTCGGCACCGTGGCCGAGCGCGGCGGCTGCCAGGTCTTCATCGTCCACGCCCGCAATGCCTGGCTGCAGGGGCTCAGCCCGAAGGAAAACCGCGAGGTGCCGCCGCTGCGTTTCGAGGCCGTGCACCAGCTCAAGCGCGACTTCCCGGCGCTGACCATCGTGATCAACGGCGGCCTCGCCGACGACGCGCAGATCGAGGCCCAGCTGGCGCATGTCGACGGCGTGATGGTCGGCCGCCATGCCTACCACGAGCCGTGGTCGCTGGCGGGCTGGGACGCGCGCTTCTTCGGCCTGCCGGGGCCGGCCGCCGACCGCGACGCGGTCGAGCAGCAGATGGTCGATTACATGGCCGGCCTGCAGCGCGCCGGCGTGCCCTGGGGCCACGCCTCGCGCCACATGCTGGGCCTGCGCAACGGCCTGCCGGGGGCGCGGCGCTGGCGCCAGGTGTGGTCCGACCCGGCGCTGAAGGCCGGGCCGCCGCAGGCCGCCCTGGTCCAGGCCCGCGCGGCCGCGGCGGCGGCGGTCGGCCGGCACAATGCCGCCCTGGCCTGAACCTCAGCCACCACCCGCCATGGTCAACGTGCCCCGAGCCTCCCGCCTGCCCGCCTCGATCGCCACCCGCATGGCCGCCGGAGGCGCCGCATGACCGAACCGCTGCTGTGCATCATCGGCGGCAGCGGCCTGTACGACATGCCGGGGCTGGTCGACACGCGCTGGGCGCAGGTCGACACGCCCTGGGGCGCGCCCTCGGACGAGATCTTTCTCGGCCGCCTGGGGACCGGGGAAGGGTCGGCGCGGCTGGCCTTCCTGCCGCGCCACGGCCGCGGCCACCGCATCCCGCCTTCCGAGGTGAACTACCGCGCCAACATCGCCGCGCTCAAGCACCTGGGCGCCACCGACGTGCTCTCGCTGTCGGCCGTGGGCAGCCTGCGCGCCGATCTGCCGCCGGGCCATTTCGTCGTCGTCGACCAGTTCATCGACCGCACGCAGGGCCGCGCCGGCAGCTTCTTCGGCACCGGGCTGGTGGCGCATGTCTCGATGGCGCACCCGGTGTGCCCGCGCCTGGGCGACCATGTGCAGGCGGCGCTGGCCGCGCAGGGCGTGCCGCATGTGCGCGGCGGCACCTACGTGGCGATGGAAGGGCCGCAGTTCTCGACCCTGGCCGAGTCGCAGGTCTACCGCTCGTGGAACGCCAGCGTCATCGGCATGACCAACCTGCCCGAGGCCAAGCTGGCGCGCGAGGCCGAGCTCTGCTACTGCGCCGTGTCCATGGTCACCGACTTCGACTGCTGGCACCCGGCGCACGACGCGGTGACGGTGGACGCCGTGATCCGCGTGCTGCTGGGCAATGCGCAGGTGGCGCGCACGCTCGTCGCCGGGCTGGCCGGCACGATCACCGCCGATGCGGCAGCCGCCGCCTGCGGCTGCCGCCGGGCGCTGGACCATGCGCTGATCACGTCGCCCGAGGCGCGCGACGCGGCCGTCGTCGAACGCCTGCGCTACGTGGCCGCGCGCGTGCTCGGGCCTGCGGCATGAAGGTCGACGGGAGGCCCATGCGCCCGCTGTGGCCGGCACCGCAGCGCGACGCCGTCTTCGTCATCGACCAGCGCGCGCTGCCGCACGGCCTGCAGGTCGAACGCCTGGCCACGGTGGCCGAGGTGCACACCGCCATCCGCGACATGTGGGTGCGCGGTGCGCCGCTGATCGGCGCCACGGCCGCCTACGGCCTGGCCTTGCGGCTCGCGCGCGACGCGGGCGACGGCGCCATGGAAGACGCCGCGGCGTTGCTGCGGCAGGCGCGCCCGACCGCGGTGAACCTGGCCTGGGCACTGGACCGCATGCTGCGCCGCCTGCGGCCGCTGCCGGTGGCCGCGCGCGCCGCCGACGCCTGGGACGAGGCCGACGCCATCGCCGAGGACGACGTCACCACCAACGCCGCCATCGGCCGCCATGGCCTGCCGCTGCTGCAGGCCATCGCCGCGCGCAGGCCGGGCCCGGTGCAGGTGCTGACGCATTGCAACGCCGGCTGGCTGGCCACCGTGGACTGGGGCACCGCCACCTCGCCGATCTACCAGGCCCATGCCGCCGGCCTGCCGCTGCATGTGTGGATCGACGAGACGCGCCCGCGCAACCAGGGCGCGAGCCTGACGGCCTGGGAACTGGGCCAGGCCGGCGTGCCGCACACGCTGGTGGCCGACAACGCCGGCGGCCACCTGATGCAGCGCGGCCAGGTCGACATCGTCATCGTCGGCTGCGACCGCGTCACGGCGCGCGGCGACGTCTGCAACAAGATCGGCACCTACCTGAAGGCGCTGGCGGCGCGCGACAACGGCGTGCCTTTCTACGTCGCCATGCCGACCTCGACGCTGGACCTGGCGCTGCACGACGGCCTGGCCGAGGTCCCGATCGAGGAGCGCAGCCCGCGCGAGGTGACGCACGTCGCCGGCCGCGACGCCGCGGGCGCCGTCGTCGAGGTGCTGTTGACGGCCGAGGGCACGACGGCGGCCAACCCGGCCTTCGACGTCACGCCGGCGCGGCTCGTCAGCGGCCTGGTCACCGAACACGGCGTCGTGGCCTCGGAACAGGGCGCCCTGCGCCGGCTGATGGAGCCGCGGTCGTGAGCCTGGGCACCGACGCCACCGCGCGGGCCGACGCCCTGGCTGCGATGCGCCGGCTGGACGCGCTGGGCCTGAACCGCGGCAGCACCGGCAACCTGAGCCTGCGCGCCAGCGCCGGCGGCTTCTGGATCACGCCCACCGGCATGCCGGCCGAGGAACTGGGCGCCGACGACTTCGTGCACCTGGCCGACGACGGGCAGGTGCTGGCGGGCGACTGGGCGCCGTCCAGCGAGTGGCCCTTCCACCGCGCCGTCTATGCCGCGCGGCCCGACCTCGCGGCGGTCGTGCACATGCATTCGCCGCACGCCACGGCGCTGGCCTGCCTGCGCCGGCCGCTGCCGGCCTTCCACTACATGGTGGCGGTGGCCGGGGGCGTGGACGTGCCGTGCACGCCCTACCACCTCTTCGGCACCGAGGCGCTGTCGCAGGCCGTGGCCGCGGCCTTCGCGCAGCGCCAGGCCTGCCTGATGGCCAACCACGGCCTCGTCGCCGGCGGCAGCACGCTGGCGCAGGCCATGAAGGTGGCGGTGGAAGTCGAGGCGCTGTGCGGCATCTACCTGCAGGCGCTGGCGGTGGGCGAGCCCGCGCTGCTGGACGCGGCGCAGATGGCCGAGGTCATCGAACGCTTCAGGCACTACGGCCGCGCGCGGCGCACGGCCGGCTGAGGCCGCCAGCCCCCCCCGTCGGGTTCGGCCCGTTCAGCCCGCGCCGCGCAGCCGGCGCATGCGCAGCAGCACGCCGTCCTTGAGCACCTGGTGGTGGAAGAGGGCGGCGGCGGCGTGCAGCAGGGCCAGGCCGCCCAGCAGGTTCGCGGCCCATTCGTGCAGGTCTCCCACCTGGTGGCGCAGGGCCTTGTTGCCAGGGTCGAAGGCGGGGACGGTGAAGAGATTGAAGATGTTGTCGCCGCGCACCCAGACGTTGGCCACGCCCAGCAGCACCGCCGCGACCAGCAGCAGGTACAGCAGGCCGTGACCGAGCTTCGCCGCCCGACCCAGCCAGGCCGGCTCCGCCGACGGCAGGCGCGCGCCGCCGGACAGCCGCCAGCGGATGCGCGCCACGAGCACCGCGGCCAGCACGACGCCGAGCAGGATGTGCGTGCCGCGCGCGCCGATGCGCAGGGTGCCTTTCGGAAACCAGTCGATGGTCTGCCCCAGTGCCCACAAGGCGACGACGAGGCCGGCCGTGGTCCAGTGCAGCAGGATGGTGCGCGCGTCGTAGCGCGCCGGCGTGTCGGCGTGGTTCATGCACCCATGCTACCTGCTGCCACTACTTCAGCGTGTTCGCCAGGAAGGCCTGCAGCCGCTCGCTGCGCGGCCGCGCCAGCACCTCGCGCGGGTCGCCTTCCTCCTCGATGCGGCCCTGGTGCAGGAAGACGACGTGGTTGCTGACCTCGCGCGCGAAGCCCATCTCGTGGGTGACGACGATCATCGTGCGGCCCTCCTCGGCCACGCCGCGCATCACGCGCAGCACCTCGCCGACGAGCTCGGGGTCCAGCGCCGAGGTCGGCTCGTCGAAGAGCATGACCCGCGGCTCCATGGCGAGCGCGCGGGCGATGGCCACGCGCTGCTGCTCGCCGCCCGAGAGGTGCGCCGGGTAGGCGTCCTTGCGGTGGATGACGCCGACGCGCTGCAGGTAGGCCTCGGCCCGCTCGACGGCCTGCGCGCGCGTCAGGCCCAGCACCTGCATTGGCGCCTCGATGACGTTGCCCAGCGCCGTCATGTGCGCCCACAGGTTGAAGTGCTGGAACACCATCGCCACCTGGCTGCGCAGGCGCTGCAGCTGCGCCGGGTCGCGCGCCTTCAGCGCACCGTGGCGGTCGGGCACCAGCGCCAGTTCCTCGCCGCCGACGACGATGCGCCCGGCGTTGGGCGCTTCCAGCAGGTTCAGGCAGCGCAGGAAGGTGCTCTTGCCCGAACCGCTGGCGCCGATCATCGAGATCACGTCGTGGGCGCGGGCGCGCACGCTCACGCCCTTGAGCACCTC
>CAIWPS010000714.1 GCA_903914615.1 uncultured beta proteobacterium
GAGAAGCGCAGCACCTTGACGCCGCAGGCCACGGCGACGCGGTAGTGGCCGTATTCGTGGATGACGACGAGCACGCCCAGCGTGAGCAGGAAGGCCCAGATGTTGGTGAATCCCATCAGCGCAGTTCCTTCATCAGCTGCTGCGCGAAGGCGCGCGCACGGCGGTCGAGTTCAAGCAGGTCGTCGAGCCGATGATCGGCGCCGAGGCGGGGCTCCAGCCCTTCCAGCGTGTTCGCATTGACGCTGTGGATCGCCGTGAAGCCGATGGTGCCGGCCAGGAAGGCCGCCACCGCGACTTCGTTGGCGGCGTTGAGCACCGCGGTGCTGCCCAGCGGGCCGCGCAGCGCCGCGGTGGCTAGCTGCAGGCCGGGGAAGCGGCGCGCGTCCGGCGGCTCGAAGCTGAGCTCGCGCATCGACATGAAGTCCAGCCGCGGCGCGCCCGACTCGATGCGCTCGGGGAAGGACAGGCCGTAGGCGATGGGCACCTTCATGTCGGGCGTGCCCAGCTGGGCCAGCACCGAGCCGTCGCGGCACACGACCATCGAGTGGATGATGCTCTGCGGGTGGATGACGACCTTGATCTGCTCGGGTGCGAGGTCGAAGAGCCAGCGTGCCTCGATGACCTCGAGCGCCTTGTTCATCATCGTCGCCGAGTCGACCGAGATCTTCTGCCCCATGACCCAGTTCGGGTGCGCCACGGCCTGCGCGGGCGTGACGGTGTGCAGGGTCTCGGGGTCGCGGGTGCGGAAGGGCCCGCCGCTGGCCGTGAGCACGATGTGGTCGATGCGGCGCGCCCAGGCGCTGCGATCCTCGGGCAGGCACTGGAAGATCGCCGAATGCTCGCTGTCGATGGGCAGCAGCGTGGCACCGCCCTCGGCCACGGCGCGCATGAAGAGCGCGCCACCGACGACCAGCGCTTCCTTGTTGGCCAGCAGCAGCCGCTTGCCGGCCCGGGCGGCCGCCAGGCAGGGCGGCAGGCCGGCGGCACCGACGATGGCGGCCATGACGCTGTCCACGTCTTCGGCCGCGGCCATCTCGCACAGGGCCTGCGCGCCCACGCGCACCTCGGTCGCCAGCCCGAGTTCGGCCACGGCCGCGCGCACCGCGGCCGCACGTTCCTCGGTGGGCAGCACGACGACGCGCGGCTGGAAGCGGCGGCACTGCTCGAGCAGCAGGTCGACACGCTGGTTCGAGCTCAGTCCCGCGACTTCGAAGCGGCCCGGGTGGCGCGCCACCACGTCCAGCGTGCTCGTGCCCACGGAGCCGGTGGAGCCGAGGATGACCAGGCGCTGCGGCCGCGTGCTCATCGCACCACCGCCGCGGCCAGCGTCGTCAGCGCCAAGGCGGCCGGCAGCACCGGCAGCAGTGCGTCGACGCGGTCGAGCACGCCGCCGTGGCCGGGCAGCAGGCGGCTGCTGTCCTTGGCACCGGCGGCCCGCTTGACCAGCGATTCGACGAGGTCGCCGACGACGCTCAGGCCGCACAGCGCAACGAGCGCCAGCAGCAGGCCCGCGATGCCGCCGCCCTGCAGCAGGCGGCCGTACACGCTGGCGCCGTCGACGCCGAAGCGGCCGTCGATCCACAGCCACAACGCCGCCAGCAGCACGACGCCGGCCAGGCCCGACCAAACGCCCTCCCAGCTCTTGCCGGGGCTGATCGAAGGTGCCAGCTTGCGACGGCCGAAGGCGCGGCCGCCGAAATAGGCGGCGACGTCGGCCATCCACACCAGGCACAGCACCGAGAGCATGAAGTTGATGCTGATGGCCCGCGCATGCGCCACCGCCAGCCAGGCCAGCCACAGCGCCAAGAGCCCCAGCCCCCAGCGCGCCGCGCGCGGCAGCTGCGGCCACGAAACCGGCCCGGCGCGCAGTGCAACCGCACCGCCGGCCAGCCACAGCGCCGAAGCCAGCCACCACAGCGCGGCGGGCGCCTCGTCCACCCAGCCTGCGGCCAGCGCGGCGGCGCCGCCCAGCGCGACGGCCAGGCCCATGGCCAGCGCCGTGGTGCCGGCAGCCTGGTTGAGGCGGCCCCATTCCCAGCCACCCGCGGCCATCAGCACGAGGGTCAGCAGGGCAAAGGGCCAGCGGCTGGCGGACATCAGCGAAGCGAGCAGCAGGGCCACGAGGACGAGGGCGGTGATGACGCGCTGCTTGAGCATCCCGCGCTCAGGTGCCCTCGGGCACGACCTGGTTCGGGCGGATGGTGCCGAAGCGGCGGTCGCGCTGGGCGTAGGCGTCGAGGGCGGCGTCGATCTCGGCGACGCCAAAGTCGGGCCACAGGCATTCGGTGAAGAAGAGTTCGGAGTACGCTGCCTGCCAGAGCAGGAAGTTGCTGATGCGCATCTCGCCGCCGGTGCGGATGAAGAGGTCGGGGTCGGGGGCGAAGGACAGCGCCATGTGGCTGCTCAGCCAGGCCTCGTCGACCTGTTCGGGGGCCAGGCCCTCGGCCATGGCCTTGCGGCAGGCCTGCACGACGTCCCAGCGGCCGCCGTAGTTGAAGGCCACCGACAACGTGATGCGCTGGTTGTGGGCGGTGATGGCCTCGGCATGTTCCCAGGCCTGGCGCAGCTTGTCGGAGACCGCCGAGCGGTCGCCGACGATGCGGATGCGCACACCGTCGCCGGCGAGCTTGGTGAGGTACTTGCTCACCGCCACCAGCACCAGGCTCATCAGGCCGGAGACTTCCTCGCTCGGGCGCTTCCAGTTCTCGGACGAAAAGGCGAACACGGTGAGGTACTGCACGCCGCGGTCGGCAAACGCATTCACCGCGCGAACCAGCGCGTCGACGCCCTGCTTGTGGCCGAAGAAGCGCGGCATGAAGCGCTGGCGCGCCCAGCGGCCGTTGCCGTCCATGACCACAGCCACATGCCGCGGCACGGCGGCGGGCCGTTCTTCGGCCGTGTCGGCAGCGGCTTCGGGGAAGGACAGGTCGGACATGGAGGCGTGACGGAGCGGCGGCGGGCTCAGACCGCCAGCACTTCCGCTTCCTTGCCCTGCACGAGGCGGTCGATCTCGGCGATGACGCGGTCGGTCAGGCGCTGCACCTCGTCCTGGGCGCGGCGCTCCTCGTCCTCGGTCGCGGTCTTGTCCTTGAGCAGCTTCTTCAGGTGGTCGTTACCCTCGCGGCGCACCGCGCGCACGGCGATCTTGGCTTCCTCGCCGGCATGGCGCACGACCTTGGTCAGCTCCTTGCGGCGTTCCTCGGTCAGCGCCGGCATCGGCACGCGCAGCAGGTCACCCTGCGACGAGGGGTTCAGGCCGAGGTCGGACTCGCGGATGGCCTTCTCGATCTTCGCCGCCAGGCCCTTTTCCCAGGGCTGGACGCTGATCGTCCGCGCGTCCAGCAGCGAGACGTTGGCGACCTGGCTGATCGGCACCATCGAGCCGTAGTAGTCGACATGCACCTGGTCCAGCAGCCCCGGGTGGGCGCGGCCGGTGCGGATCTTGTGAAGCTCGTTCTTGAAGGCCTCGACGGTCTTGGCCATCTTCTGCTCGGCGGTCTTCTTGATCTCGGGAATGGTCATGGCGGTCATGGCTTGCGGAGCTCCTCAAACATGCACCAGCGTGCCTTCGTCCTCGCCCATGGCCACGCGCTTGAGCGCCCCGGGCTTGTTGATGCTGAAGACCTTGATCGGCAGCTTCTGGTCGCGGCACAGCGCGAAGGCGGTGGCGTCCATGACCTGCAGGTGCTTGGCGATGGCCTCGTCGAAGGTGATGGTGGTGTAGCGCGTGGCCGTGGGGTCCTTGTGCGGGTCGGCGGTGTAGACACCGTCGACCTTGGTCGCCTTGAGCACCACCTCGGCACCGATCTCGGCGCCGCGCAGTGCGGCAGCGGTGTCGGTGGTGAAGAAGGGGTTGCCGGTGCCAGCGGCGAAGACCACCACCTTGCCCTCTTCGAGGTACTGCAGGGCCTTGGGGCGCACGTAGGGCTCGACCACCTGTTCGATGGAGATCGCCGACATGACGCGGGCGGTCATGCCCTCCTGGCGCATCGTGTCGGCCAGCGCCAGCGCGTTCATCACCGTGGCCAGCATGCCCATGTAGTCGGCGGTGGCGCGGTCCATGCCCACCGACCCGCCCGCGACGCCGCGGAAGATGTTGCCGCCGCCGATGACGACGGCGACCTCGCAGCCCAGGCGGGTGATTTCCTGCACCTCGCGCACCATGCGCACGATGGTGCCGCGGTTGATGCCGTAGGCGTCGTCGCCCATCAGGGCTTCGCCCGACAGCTTGAGCAGGATGCGCTTGTACGCCGGCATCGATTCAGTCCCTGTGGCAAAGCTCGCAGTGTAAGGGCGGCCGGGCCCGCGGCCCGGCCCGCAAACGTGACGTCAACGCAGCGCCGCGCCCCCTGGCGGCCGCTTCACTGGCCCTTGGCAGCGGCCACCTGCGCCGCCACTTCGGCGGCGAAGTCGTCGACCTTCTTCTCGATGCCCTCGCCCACCACGTAGAGCGTGAAGCCGGCGACCTGGGTCGACTTTTCCTTCAGCATTTGCTCCACCGTCTGCTTGTCGTTCTTGACGAAGGCCTGGTTGAGCAGCGACACCTCC
>CAIWPS010000715.1 GCA_903914615.1 uncultured beta proteobacterium
CCGCTGCCGCTGCAGTGTGTCGCGCCGAACTCGGTGTTCGCCTTCGCGCAGGGCGCCGCCGGCTGAGCCGGCCTGCTCAGCGCCGCCCTTCCACCTGCACCTGCAGCCGCACGCGGTCGGCGACGAAGGGCAGGCCGAAGGTGAGGCCGAAGTCGCTGCGCCGGAATTCGCCTTCGAAGTCGCCGCCGCAGACTTCGGCCTCGCCGTCGCTGCGGCAGGCGTAGCGCAGCGCCCGCAGCGTCAGCGGCTGGCTCACGCCGCGCAGCGTGAACTCGCCGCGCAGCTCGGCCAGCCGGCCGCCGTCGAAGCGCAAGTGGCTGGCGACGAAATAGGCTTCGGGCCAGGCCTCGCTGGCCAGCAGGTCGGCCTGGCGGATGCGGCTGTCGAAGACGGCGAGGCCGGTGCTGACGCTGGCGGTGGCCAGGCGGATGCCGACCTCGCCGCGGCCGGCGGCCGCGTCCAGTGTCACGCTGCCGGTCATGGGGCCGAAGCGGCCGCGCAGGGTGGAGGTGCCGAAGTGGGTCAGCTCGAAGTGCACCCAGCTGTTCGCGGGGTCGAGCACGTAGGTGGCGGGTTCGGCCCGCGCCGGGGCGGCGAGGGCCAGCAGCAGGGGGAGCAGGGGCAGCAAAGGGCGCATCCCCCGATGCTGCCGCAAGGCGGCCCTTACTGCTTGATGGCCTCGACCTGCACCAGCAGCTTCACGCTGTCGGGCGCACCCATCTGCAGGCCCCAGCCCATGCCCCACTGGCTGCGCTGGATCGTGGTCTCGAAGTCGCCACCGCAGACGTCGCGCTTGAACATCGGGTTCAGGTAGCAGTTGAAGCGTGTCGCCTGCAGCGTCACCGGCAGGCTCTTGCCCAGCAGCGTCAGCGTGCCCGAGACGGCGCTGACCTTGTCGCCGTCGAAGCTGAACTTGTCGCCGACGAACTTCGCCGTCGGGTAGGTGGCGACGTCGAAGAAGTCCTTGCTCTGCAGGTGCTTGTTGAAGGCTTCGGTGCCGGTGCTGATCGACGCCGTGTCGAAGGTGACCTCGACGCGCCCGGCCTTGGCGGCACGGTCGAACTGCACCGAGCCTTCTTTCTTGTCGAAGCGGCCGCGCAGGGTCGACGTGCCCATGTGGCCGATCTCGAAGGTGACCCCGGTGTGGGTCGGATCGATAGCGTAGTTGACGGGCTCGGCGCGGGCGGCACCAAGGGCGACCAGACATGCGGCGGCGGCGATGAGCTTGTTCATCGGTTCTCCTGGGGGTGGTGAAGGGAAGAGGGCGGCGCCGGCGTCACAGTGGCGCCAGGCCGGCAAGGACGAGCTTGAAGCGGACGAGGACGTCGTTGGCCACCATCGAGGTGTCGGCCCATTCGCCTTCGCCGATCTTGAATTCGAGCCGCTTGATCGTGAAGCTGCCGGTGGCCGTGCTGCTGCCGGCGGCCTGGGTCAGCTGCACCGGCACCACCACATCTTGCGTGGCGCCCTTGATGGCGAGCTTGCCGGTGACCTCGAAGCGGCCCGGCCCCGCGGCCTTGATGCCGCTGGACTGGAAGGTGGCCTGCGGGAACTTGGGCACGTTCAGCCACGGCGCCTTGGGCACCTCGGCGTCGAGCTCGGCGCTGCCGAAGCGGGCGCTGCCGGTGTCGATGGCGAAGGCGACGCTGCCGGTCTCGGGCTTCTTCGGGTCGAGCACGATCTGGGCGCTGAACTTGCCGAACTTGCCTTCCACCGGCACGCCCATCTGCTTGGTCGTGAAGGCGATCTCGCTGCCGGCGGCCTGCAGCTGCGCCGGCCTGGGCTGCGACCAGGCGGCGGGCGCGGCGGCGGCCAGCAGGGCGGCGACGAGGGTGAGGGCGGACAGGGTGCGTGCGGTCATGGCGGTCTTTCGGTGTCAGCCGCGGCCCGGGCGCATGCGCTGCAGCAGCCCGTCGCGGTCGATGAAATGGTGCTTCAGGGCGGCGGCGACATGCAGCGCCACCACGGCGGCCAGCGCCCAGGCGAGCTGGCCGTGGCGGGCTTTGAGGGTGTCGGCCAGGGCGCGGTCGGGGGCCACGAAGTCGGGCAGCGGCAGCACGCCGAACCAGACCACGGGGAAGCCGGCGGCCGAGCTGTAAGCCCAGCCCATCAGCGGCACGGCAAAGAAGAGCGCGTACAGCGCCCAGTGCGCGGCGTGGCCGGCGGCGCGCTGCCAGGCCGGGGCCGGCAGGTCGGGCGGCGGCTGGTGCGTCAGGCGCCACAGCAGGCGCAATGCCGAGAGCGCCAGGATGGTGACGCCGGCCCACTTGTGCCAGTTGAAGAGCTTCAGCCGCAAGGGCGAGAAGGGCAGGTCGTGCATGTAGAGGCCGACGCCGAAGGCGCCCGCAATGAGCAGCGCCAGCAGCCAGTGCAGGGCGACGGCGGTGGCCGTGTAGCGGGTGGAAGTGGCGATGCGAGGCATGACACCCGCAGTATCGAAGCCGGTCCGCCCGCCGGGGTTCAAGCCGTTTGACTGCGGCCGACAGCGCAGGCGAACAGCGCCGCGGCCAGCGCCGGCACCTCGGTTGCCGGCAGCAGGTCGTGGCGCAGCGCGAAGTCCAGCGTCACCAGCGCGGCATCGACGGTCATGGCGCTGCCGGCGGCCAGGGCCAGCGCCTCGTCCACCGGCAGGCACTGGAAGCCTGCCACCTCGCCGTCCTGGTTGGCCGGGGCCTGGCCCGGAGGCAGCGGCAGGTCGTAGCCGTGCAGGTCTTCGAGTTGCAGGCCTTCCGGAATGTCGCGCTGCAGGCGCAGCACACGGCCCGGCCGGGCCCTGCGCATCAGCACGGGCTGCAGGCCGGCCTCTTCCCAGCCTTCGCGCACCAGCGCCTCGAAGGGTGTCTGCCCGGCGGGCACGCCACCGCCGACGAGGTTGTCGAAGAGGCCCGGGTCGGTGGCCTTGGCGGCCGAGCGCCGGGCGATCCAAAGGTGCGTCGGGCGGCCGCGCCCGTCTGCCACGTAGCCCGTGGCGTGCGCACCCTGGGTCAGGGTGCCCCAGAAGCGCGAGGCGGCGCGTTCGGTGGTGGCCAGGCGCCGGCCGCTGGCCGGGTCGACGATGGCGAAGGCCTCGTCGCGCCAGCCGCGCACGAGGCCCGCTTCGCGCAGCGTGGCGTTGATGGCGGCGAGCGCGGCCTCGCGGTCGGCGGCGATCAGTTCGACAGCGTCGTCCGTGACCGCCAGCCAGGCCGGCCACGCACGCAGCGCGGTCAGGTGCACACGCGCCACCGAGCCGACGTGGCAGCCGCCGACCACGAACGGCAGCCGCGCCGCGGCGTCGTGGGCGCGGGCGGCCGCCAGGGCCTCCCAGTTCATTCCAGGGCCGTGAATTCGGCGAAGAGTTGCTGCGTCTCGGCCAGGTCGGTCAGCTTGACGATGTCGCAGGCGGCGCCGAACTCGGCCCACATGATGTGGACCTCGGGGTTGCCGTGGGCGCGCGCGATGGCCTCGGCGCTGGCCCATTCGAAGACCTCGACCAGGGTGCCGTCGGCAGCGCGCATCGCCAGCGGCGCGCGGTCGCTCACCAGGCCCAGCGCGCGCAGCCGCGGCACGTGGCCGCGCACGAGTTCAAGCAGCGCAGCCTCGTGACCCGGCTTGGGCCGGTAGCAGACGATGACGGTGCGCGGCGGGCCTTCCATCACGCCGCCTTCTGCAGTTCACCGGCACGCCAGCGCTGCAGCAGCGCCGCCCGCTTCTTGCGCGCCGCGGCGAGGTGCCGGTCCTTGACGTGGCCGTAGCCGCGGATCTCTTCGGGGATGCGGGCGATCTCGGCCGCCAGCGCGCGGTTGCCCGCGTTCAGCGTCTTCAGCAGCTCTTCGATGCCGTCGCGGTACTCGGCAATCAGCGCGCGCTCGGTGCGGCGTTCGTCGCTGCGGCCGAAGACGTCGAGCGCGCCGCCGCGCAGTCCCTTCATCTTCGCCAGCAAACCGAAGGCGCTGCGCACCCAGGGCCCGTAAGGCTGCTTGACGAGTTCGCCGCGGGCGTTCTTCTTCGCCAGGCCGGGTGGCGCGAGGTGGTGCACGATCTTGTAGTCGCCCTCGAACAGGGCCGCGATCCTGGCCGTGAAGGCAGGGTCGGTGTGCAGCCGCGCCACCTCGTACTCGTCCTTGTAGGCCATGAGCTTGAAGAGGTAGCGCGCCACGGCGTCGCTGAGCTGGGTGCCGCCGAGCGGCGCTTCCGCATCGCGCACCTTCTGGACGAAGGCCTGGTACTGCGCGGCGTAGGCGGCGTCCTGGTAGCCGGTGAGGAACTCGACGCGGCTGGCGATGGTCGCGTCCAGCGACGGCTTCTTCACGAACTGGACGACCGTCTGGGCCTTGAAGAGGGCCTGCACCGAAGCCAGGTCGTGGGCGCAGCGCCGGCCCCATTCGAAGGCCGCCTTGTTGTTGTCGATCTGCACGCCGTTGAGCTCGATGGCGCGCATCAGCGCGGCATGGCTCAGCGGCACGCGGCCCTGCTGCCAGGCGTAGCCCAGCATCAGCGGGTTGGTGTAGATGCTGTCGCCGATCATCTGCTCGGCCACGCGTTCGGCGTCGAAGGCGCCGACCAGCGCGTCGCCGACGCTGGCGCGCACGGCAGCCTCGCAGTTGCCGCCGGGGAACTGCCAGTCGGGGTTGGTGACGAAGGCCGCCGTCGGCGTGCCATGGGTGTTCAGTGCCACGTAGGTGCGGCCCCGCTGCATCACGGTCAGCGTGTACTTCTGCGCCGCGACGATGCTGTCGCAGGCGATCACGAGGTCGGCCTTGGCGGTGTCGACCTTGGTCGTGTAGATGGCGTCGGCGCGGTGGGCGATCTGGATGTGGCTCCAGGTCGCGCCGCCCTTCTGCGCCAGGCCGCCGGCGTCCTGCGTCACCACGCCCTTGCCTTCCAGGTGCGCGGCCATGCCCAGCAGCTGGCCGATGGTGATGACGCCGGTGCCGCCGACGCCACCCACCACGATGCCCCAGGCCTGTTCGGCCAGCGGCAGCACGGGCTCGGGCAGCGGTGGCATGGCCGAGAGGTCGCCGCGCTGCTCCTTCTTCGGCTTGCGCAGCTGCCCGCCCTCGACGGTGACGAAGCTGGGGCAGAAGCCCTTGACGCAGCTGAAGTCCTTGTTGCAGCTGTTCTGGTTGATGCGGCGCTTGCGCCCGAATTCCGTTTCCACGGGCTCGACCGACAGGCAGTTGCTCTGCACGCTGCAGTCGCCGCAGCCTTCGCAGACGGCCTCGTTGATGACGACGCGCTTGTCGGGGTCGGCCAGCTTGCCGCGCTTCCTGCGGCGGCGCTTCTCGGTGGCGCAGGTCTGGTCGTAGATGATGACCGAGGTGCCCTTGATCTCGCGGAACTGGCGCTGGATGTCGTCGAGCTCGTCGCGGTGGTGCACGGTGACGCCGGCTTCCAGCGCCACGCCGCCGTACTTCTGCGGCTCGTCGGTGACGATGACGAGCCGGGCCACGCCCTCGCTGACCAGGCTCTTCATGATCTGCAGCACGCTGTGGCCTTCGGGCCGCTCGCCCACCTGCTGGCCGCCGGTCATCGCCACGGCGTCGTTGTAGAGCACCTTGTAGGTGATGTTCACGCCCGCGGCGATGCTCTGGCGCACGGCCAGGATGCCGCTGTGGAAGTAGGTGCCGTCGCCGAGGTTGGCGAAGACATGTGCGCCGGTGGTGAAGGGCGCCTGGCCGACCCAGGCCACGCCCTCGCCGCCCATCTGGCTGAAGGTGCTGGTGCTGCGGTCCATCCACACGCTCATGTAGTGGCAGCCGATGCCGGCCAGCGCGCGGCTGCCCTCGGGCACGCGGGTGCTGGTGTTGTGCGGGCAGCCGCTGCAGAACCAGGGCGCGCGGTCGCCGGTGTCGATCTTCAGCTCGGCCATCTGGGCCTCGCGCGCGGCCACGATGGCCAGGCGCTGGTCCATGCGCGCGGCGATGTCGCTGGAGACGCCCAGCTTCTTCAGCCGCTTGGCGATGGCCTTGGCGATGATCGCCGGCGTCAGGTCGGCCTTGGCGCGCAGCAGCCAGTTCTCGCTCGGGTTGGGGCGGCTCCACTCGCCGCCCGAGCTGTCGTCCTCGGGCTCGTCGAACTTGCCCAGCACGTTCGGGCGTACGTCGGCGCGCCAGTTGTAGAGCTCTTCCTTGAGCTGGTATTCGATGACCTGGCGCTTCTCCTCGACGACCAGGATCTCCTGCAGGCCCTGCGCGAAGTCGCGCGTGATGGTCGCTTCCAGCGGCCACACCACGTTGACCTTGTGCAGGCGCAGGCCGAGGGCACGGCAGGTGTCGTCGTCCAGGCCCAGGTCGGCCAGCGCCTGGCGCGTGTCGTTGAAGGCCTTGCCGCTGGCGATGATGCCGTAGCGGTCGTGCGGCGTGGCGATGACGTTGTGGTTGAGCTTGTTGGCGCGCACATAGGCCAGCGCGGCGTACCACTTGTAGTCCATCAGCCGCGCTTCCTGCTCCAGCGGCGCGTCCGGCCAGCGGATGTGCAGGCCGCCGGGCGGCATCGCGAAGTCCTCGGGCAGGATGATCTTCACGCGCGCCGGGTCGACCTCGACCGAGGCCGATGACTCGACCACTTCCTGGATCGTCTTCATGCCGCTCCACACGCCCGAGAAGCGGCTCATCGCGAAGGCGTGCAGGCCCATGTCCAGGATGTCCTGCACGTTGCTGGGGAAGAACACCGGCAGGCCGCAGGCCTTGAAGATGTGGTCGCTTTGATGGGCGGCGGTGCTGCTCTTGCTGACGTGGTCGTCGCCGGCGATGGCGATGACGCCGCCGTGCTTCGACGTGCCGGCCATGTTGGCGTGCTTGAAGACGTCGCTGCAGCGGTCCACGCCCGGGCCCTTGCCGTACCAGATGCCGAAGACGCCGTCGTACTTGTTCTCCGCCGGGTAGAGGTCGAGCTGCTGCGTGCCCCAGACGGCAGTGGCGCCGAGCTCTTCGTTGACGCCGGGCTGGAAGACGATGTGGTTGTCGGCCAGGTGCTTCTTCGCCGCCCACAGCGCCTGGTCGTAGCCGCCCAGCGGGCTGCCGCGGTAGCCGCTGATGAAGCCCGCGGTGTTCAGCCCGGCGGCGAGGTCGCGCTGGCGCTGCAGCATGGGCAGGCGCACGAGGGCCTGCACGCCGCTCATGAAGGCACGGCCCGCGGCGAGGCGGTACTTGTCGTCCAGGGTGGCGGACTCCAGGGCCTTGCGGACCGACTCGGGCAGGGGGGCGTTCATGGCGGCGACTCCGGGGGGCGGGGCAGCCGGCCAGTGTAGGGAAACGCGCCTTTCGTGTCTTTTCTTTTGATGCCCGTTCTGCCATGCTGCAAGAAAGGAAATTGCCAGAACATGTCACCGCAAAGACGAATCGCGCCCAAACCGCAAAAATCAGGGAAAACCTTTGTGCCTGCAGCCGAGCCTGCCGAAACACATGGCCCGGCGCTGGACCGCTACGACGTCGCCATCCTCGGCCTGCTGCAGGCCGAGGCGCGGCTGTCCAACACCGAGCTGGCGGCGCGCATCGGCCTGTCGGCAGCACCCACCTGGCGGCGCGTGAAGTGGCTGGAGGCGCAGGGCTACATCACCGGCTACCGCGCCGAGATCGACCGCCGCCGCATCGGCCTGGGCGTGCTGGCCTTCGTGCGTGTGGATGCCGAGCGCAACAACGCCGAGGCCACGCGGGTGCTGGAGGCGGCGATACGCGAGCTGCCCGAGGTCGTGGCCTGCCACTACGTCAGCGGCGACTGCACCTTCGAGCTGCAGGTGATGTGCACCGACCTCGACGCCTACTCGCGCTGGACCATGGCAACCCTGTTCAAGCTGCCCTACGTGAAGAACCTGCACACCAGTTTCTCGCTCGGCGAGGTCAAGGCCGGCGCGGCGCTGCCGCTGGCCCACCTGCGGGCGCCGGCCGCCCGCTGAAGCGGCGGCGGCGGGCGCGCCGCGCGATTGCGCTACCCTCGCGGCCTTCGATCCCCGGGCACCCTTCCTCGCATGAGCCGACTGGCCGACGCCTTGCTCAGCACCGACCCCGTCCAGCGCGTGCGCCTGGCCCAGGCCGGTCTGGCCATGCTGCTGCTGGCCAGCGGCGTCGCCGCGATGGCCTACTTCGTCTGGATCGGCGCCGCCCGCGCCGCGCCCGTGGGCTGGTGGGCGGCGGCCACGCTGGCCGGCATGGTGGTCTTCTTCGTCCTCATCCGCAGCGGCTGGTCGCGGCGCTGGCGCGAACCTTCGCTGACGGTGCCGCAGATGGTCTTCGCACTGAGCAGCGGCGCGGTCGCCTACATGCTGCTGGGCGCCGGCCGCGGTGCCGTGTTCCCGATGCTGATGGTGATCCTGATGTTCGGCATGTTCGTGGTCTCGCCGCGGCAGATGGTGGGGGTCAGCGTGTACGCCGTGGCGCTGTTCGGCGCCACCATGGCGACGATGGCCGCCCTGCGGCCGCAGGCCTACCCGCCGGCCATCGAGCTCGGCCACTTCCTGCTCGTCGCCACCATGGTGCCGGGGGCTTCGATCCTGGCGGCGCGGCTGGCGCGGCTGCGCCGCCGTTCGCGCCTGCAGCGCGCCGAGCTGGCGCAGGCGCTGTCGCGGCTGCGCGAGCACACCACGCGCGACGAGCTCACGGGGCTCATCAACCGCCGCCACATGCAGGAGCTGATGGAGCAGGAGCACCAGCGCTGCATCCGCTCGGGCCAGACCTTCTGCCTCGCGCTGCTGGACATCGACCGCTTCAAGCCGGTCAACGAGAGCCACGGCTACGCCATCGGCGACGCCGTGCTCGGTGCGGTGGCGCAGGAAGCGCTGCGCCAGGTGCGGGTGTGCGACATGCTGGCCCGCTGGAGCGGCGCGGCCTTCATGCTGATGCTGCCCGACACGCGGGTGGCGCTGGCCCGCGGCGGGCTGGAGCGGCTGCACCAGCGCGTCGGCGCGCTGCGCATCCTGCACGGCAGCCAGGCCCTGGGCGTGACGCTGTCCGTCGGCGTGGCCGAGCACCATGCCGGCGAGGCCGTCGAGCACACCCTGGAGCGCGCCGAGCAGGCCCTGACCGAGGCCAAGGCGCAGGGGCGCGACCGCATCGTGGTGTCGGCTTGACGTCGCAGGACCAGGCTTCGCTGCCGCTGCGCCACGCCCTGCTGGCGCTGGCCGTGGTGGCCGTTTGGGGCACGAACTTCGTCGTCTTCAAGATCGCCCTGGGCGTGCTGCCGCCGCTGCTGCTGGCGGTGCTGCGCTTCGGCCTCGTGCTGCTGCCGGCGGTGCTCTTCGTCAGGCGGCCGGCGGTGCCCTGGCGCAAGCTGGCGGGCTACGGCCTGCTCATCGGCGCCGGCCAGTTCGGGCTGCTTTACCTGGCGGTGGACGGCCGCATCTCGCCCGGGCTGGCCTCGCTGGTGGTGCAGATGCAGGTCTTCTTCACCATCGGCCTGGGCATCGCGCTGCTCGGCGAACGGGTGCGCGCCTTCCAGTGGCTGGCGCTGGCCCTGGCCACCGCGGGCGTGGGCGTCATCGCCGCCCACACCGACGCCAGCACGACGCCGCTGGGCCTGACGCTGGTGCTGGTGGCCGCGCTGGCCTGGGCCGGCGGCAACCAGGTCGCGCGCAGCATGGGCCGCGTCGACATGCTGGGCGTGGTGGTGTGGTCCAGCGGCTTCGCGCTGCCGCCGCTGCTGGCGCTGACGCTGGCCTTCGAAGGGCCGGGCCGCATCGCCCACGCGCTGGCGCAGGCCGACGGCCCGGTGTGGGCCGCGGTGGCCTGGCAGTCGGTGGGCAACAGCCTGTTCGGCTATGCCGTCTGGGGCTGGCTGCTGGCGCGCCACCCGGCGGCCACGGTGGTGCCGATGGCGCTGCTGGTGCCGGTGTTCGGCATCGGCGCGTCGGCGCTCTGGCTGGGCGAGGCGCTGCCGGCGTGGAAGCTGCTGGCCGCGGCGCTGGTGCTGGCCGGGCTGGCGCTGAACCTGCTGTGGCCGCGCCTGCTGCGCGCGGCCGCGGCCTAGGGCTCGGCGATGTGGCTGCTGCTGCTGGAAGCGCTGCTGGCCCTGGGCCTGTTCGTGCTCATCGTCTGGTGGACGATGTTCGCCGGCCGCGACAAGGGTGAACCGCGCGACGGCGATTGACGTTCAGGCCGCTTTCGGCGGCCACAGGAAGCACAGCGGCTGCGTCGCCAGGCGGCGCCGGATGGCGGCGCCGATGCGCTCGCGTTCCTTCACGCGCACGCCGCGCGAGCGCAGCGCGACGAGGAAGGCCAGGCCGAAGCTGACGGTCAGGTTCAGCACCCCCGTGATCGCGATGCCGGCCATGCACCACCAGAACGCCGGCTCGGCCAGCAGCGGCCAGCCCAGCGCCCCCAGCGCCGCGCCGAGCTGGCCGCTGGACAGCGTGACGTGCCGCACCTCCAGCGGCAGCCCGACGAAGGCCGCCAGCGCCGGCACCAGCCCCAGCAGCAGGCCCAGCGAGATGTTGGCCGCCAGGCCCGACACGTTGCCGCGCCACCAGCGCGCCCAGCGCTGCGCGCGCGGCGCACCCAGGCGGGCGACGATGCGCGGGTTCCAGGCGATGGCGCTGTCCAGCCGGTGCAGCACGAACCAGTTCTCGGCCCAGCCGGCGATCAGCGAGCTGGCGAACAGCAGCACGCCCGTGAAGGCGGCAAACAAGGCGCTGGGGCCGAGCAGGGTCAGGCTGTGCAGCACGTGGTGCGCTTCCTTCGCACCCACCAGCGGCGCGCCCAGCGCGCGCCAGGCCAGCCACTGCAGCAGCAGCACGATGGGCGCGCACAGCGCCAGGTTGCCGAAGATGCCCGCCACCTGCGAGCGGATGAGCTGGGCCACGCGGTCGACGAAGCCTTCGATGGCGGCGTCGCTGTCGCCGTCGTCGCCGCCGGTGGCCGGCAGGCTGGCGGCCAGCGCCGGTGCCGTCATCGCCGGCTGCTTGGTCGCCACCGTCCAGTGCAGCAGCATCACGAGCACGAAGCTGGCGGCGTAGTTGATGCCGGCCCAGAAGCCGCCCCAGAACAGCGACAGGCCCAGCGCCACGACGGCGAACTTGACGAGCGTGGTGAAGGCGATGACGGCGCCGCCGCCGGCGGCGCGGCGCAGCATGTCGCGGTACTCGCCGTGGTCGCGGGTGATGTAGTGCTCGCCGGTCTCGGCGCTGCGCTCGGCCACCTGGCGCGCCAGCAGCGAGTAGTGCTGGGCCAGCAGCGGCCGCAGCCCCGAGGTCTCGGCCAGCACGCGCAGCAGGTCCAGCATCAGGCGCTGACCTTCGGCCACCGGCTCGGGGGCGAGCAGGCAGTTCACCAGCTGCTCGATGCGCTGGGTGCGCGTGGCGAGCTGCTCGAGGTCGAAGACGATGTTCACCGAGACGCCGAACTCCTCCAGGTGCGGCAGCACGCTGGCGGCGGCGCGGCGGCAGGCGTCGAGCACGGCACGCAGCCAGGCGGCCTCGCGCAGGGCGTCGTCGTCGCGCCCGTCCAGCAGCGCCAGCCGCAGCGCGGTGACGGCGGTGACGAGCTGGCGGAAGGGCTCGTCGTGCAGCGCCGCGCCGTCCATGCGCAGCCGCAGCGCCGGGCTGTAGCCGCCGGCGTGGACGGCGCTGGCGAGGATGGTCACGGCGTCCAGCAGCGTCGCGCGCGTGGCCGCGGCGCCCGGGCCCAGCAGCGCCACGGCACGCGCCAGCGTGGCGGCGTCCAGGGCCGCGATCCAGCCCGCATCCGCGGGCTCGAAGAGCAGGCGGAAGAGCTCCGCCAGGTCGCGCGTCTCGGGCGTGGCCGGCAGCCATTGCCGCTGCAGGCGCGTCAGCACTTCGCTGCCCAGCGAGCGGCGGCCGCCGAAGCCGAGGTCGGCGTACAGCGACGCGGCGTCGATGTCGCGCCAGAACGCCGCCGCCAGGCCCCGCACGCGTTCGGCCAGCGGCGGCTGGCGGTCGATCTGGTTCAGCAGGTGGCGCAGCCGGCGCACCGGCAGCGGCGTGGCGGCTTCGTCGGCGGCGGCCGCGGCCACGGGCGCGTGGCGCAACCACTCCATCAGCCGCACCAGCCAGAGGTGGCGCTCGGCCTGCGCGGCCTTGGGGTCGGCGGCGTTGATGAGGGCCGTCAGGTCCCAGGCCGCCGCCATCGCAGCCTTCAGTGCAGCGCGCCCGGGTACACGAGGGCGAACTCCGGCACCGCGGTGTCGAAGGGCCGCGCCTCCTCGGTCATGCAGAAGAAGGTGCCGCGCATGGCGCCGTGGGGCGTGTCGATGCGCGTCCAGCTGGTGTATTCGAACTGCTCGCCGGGCTTGAGCAGCGGCTGGTGGCCGACCACGGCCAGGCCGCGCACGTCCTCGCGGTTGCCGTCGGCGTCCGTCACCACCCAGTGGCGGGCGATGAGCTGGGCGGTGATGTCGCCGCTGTTGCGGATGGTGATGGTGTAGGCGAAGGCGTAGGGCCCTTCGGGCGGGTGCGATTGCTCGGGCAGGTACTGCACGCGCACCTCGCAGGTGAACTCGGGCTTGGCCATGCGGGCCATTCTAGGCAGGCTCCTAGAATGACCCCTCATGAAGACCCACCGCATCGCGCCCAGCCTCCTCTCGGCCGACTTCGCCCGCCTGGGCGAGGAGGTGCGCACGGTCATCGAGGCCGGTGCCGACTGGATCCACTTCGACGTGATGGACAACCATTACGTGCCCAACCTGACCTTCGGGCCCATGGTCTGCCAGGCCCTGCGCAAGCACAGCACCGTGCCCATCGACGTGCACCTGATGGTGCAGCCCGTGGACGCGCTGGCGCAGGCCTTCGCCAAGGCCGGCGCCGACCTGGTGAGCTTCCACCCCGACGCCACCCACCACGTCGACCGCACGCTGCAGCTCATCCACGGCGAGGGCTGCAAGGCCGGGCTGGTCTTCAACCCGGCCGAGCCGCTGGACGTGCTGGACTGGGTGCTGGACAAGGTGGACCTGATCCTCATCATGAGCGTCAACCCCGGCTTCGGCGGCCAGAGCTTCATCGACAGCGCGCTGCGCAAGGTCGAGCGGGCGCGCAAGCTCATCGACGCCAGCGGCCGCGACATCCGCCTGGAGGTCGACGGCGGCATCAAGGTGGACAACATCCGCCGCGTCGCCGACGCCGGTGCCGACACCTTCGTCGCCGGCAGCGCCATCTTCGGCCAGCCCGACTACAAGGCCGTCATCGAAGCCATGCGGCGCGCGCTGGCCTGAAGGCTGCGGGCCGAAGGCCCGCGCCCGGCGTTCAGCTGCGGTCGATGCGCCGCGCCAGCACCACCGCGGTGGTCGTCTTCAACACGCCTTCGATGGCGCCGATCTCGTCCAGCAGCGCGTCCAGCCGCGCCGGCGAGTCCGCCCGCAGCAACGCCACGAAGTCGGACTCGCCACTGACCGAACAGAGCTGGCGCAGCTCGGGCAGCGCGGCCAGCCTTTGCGTCACCAGCGCCGCGGCGCGCGGCGCGGTGCTGATGCCGACATAGGCCTCGACGCCGCCGCCGGCCACGTCCTCGCCCAGCCGCACCGTGTAGCCGGTGATCACGGCCTGGCGTTCCAGCCGGGCCAGGCGCGCCAGCACCGTGGTGCGCGCGACACCGAGCTGGCGTGCCAGCTCGGCCGTGCTGGCGCGCGCGTTGGTCTGCAGCAGCGCCAGCAGGCGGCGGTCCAGGGGGTCGAGCGTCATCGGGCGCAGTGCAGGCAGTCACGGGCCTGCATTGTCGAATGGCAAAGGCGCGGCGCGAGAAACCATCTGGAAACATGCCCA